>JBGTDH010000814.1:0-4072 GCA_041748435.1 Pirellulales bacterium | reverse complement strand
TCATATTCCATCCTTCATCCTTCATCCTTCCTGCTTTCAAGGAGTAACCGATGGACTGGGGAACATTCGGTGGCTGGGCCGGCGGGATCATCGGCAGCGTGATCGGGTTGTCGGGGGGCGCCTTCGGCGTCTACTGCTCTATCCGGAACACGCGGGGACCCAAGGAACGTGCCTTCATGATCCGGGCGTCGGTTGCGTGCTGCCTGTTCGTTGGCTTGTACCTGGCCGCCCTTTGGCTGCTCCCGCCGGCGTACAAGGTGCTGATGATCGTGCCTTACGTCGCGCTGCTCGTCCTGGGCATTGCATGGCTCAACCGTGCCCATGCGCGCGTTCGCCAGGAAGAAACGCCGTCGGACTAACCATCCCACCTGGCGAGCTGGGTGGCATAAGCCCCCAGGGGACTCACGTCCCCCGCTCGCCGTTAGCTCTGGCGATCACTCAAAGTGATGGCGCGATGTCGCGAGTTTGCGGCGCTGTCGGCGCTTCCAAAGTTTTTCCTTCCAAGCTGCGAGATTCGCTTAAGTTCTTGGCACGATAGCGTTTCCGCGAGAAGTGCCAGCGACGCTGATCTCTCTGGCATCGGGCCTGCTTAAGGAGTGTCCCGTAAGAGCCGGCGCGTGGGGCCGGACAAGACCCAGGCTCACCGATGTTGAGTGGAGGAAGACCCAGATGAAACGTGCAATCAAGTGGTGTGTGATGCCGGCCGTGCTCGTGGCTGGCCTGTTGATGACTGCTCCCCAGGCCCAGGCCGGTGGATTTAGCTTCTCGATCTCGAGCGGCCGTCCGTCGTATGGTGGCTACGGAGGTTACGGCGGCTATGGCGGGTATGGCCGATCGGTCTACGGTCCCGGCGAGAGCTGCGGATCGCCCTATGGCTACGGCGGCGGCTACGCCCCGAGCTATGGCTACAGCGGCTACCGCGGTGGCTACGGCGGCCAGGGTGGGTATGGTGGCTACGGCGGCGGTTTTGGCGGGCGTGGCGGTTACGGCCACCGCGACCACTGCGACTGGTGAAGCCGTTAATGGATCGAGGCGCAACAGTCAAACGAACGACGGAACAGGCAGAGGCGGCACGGAACAGAATAGAGGCACTCCCCAGCCGGCTTGTCGTGGGCGAGCCGGCCCAAGCCAAACGCCGCGGCTGAGCGAGCGCGATGGTGACAACGCATCTCGTGCGGTTACGAGATGGTTACCGCTCCCCACCCCACCACTCGCGCCCCGCCAGTCCGCGGATTTTCATAGCCAGCAACGGCGCGGAGGTCTCGCGACATCCGCGCCCGCTGGCATTTCTGGCTGTGCCAGGTGCGCAAAACACAACAGTCCGGGCGGTCCTCATTCGAACTGAGGACCGGCGCCGGACTGTTCTCCCTCCCGGGGATAACGCTCGAAGTTTGCCG
Source organism: Pirellulales bacterium (assembly GCA_041748435.1). Lineage (GTDB taxonomy): Bacteria > Planctomycetota > Planctomycetia > Pirellulales > JBGTDH01 > JBGTDH01. The sequence continues at coordinate 2,675 of JBGTDH010000814.1, read as the reverse complement.
TGCCTTGGGAGTGTGCTCGTGGCGGCGCCGCGATTGAAGCTGCTGTGCTTGTCGCGGCGTGTGCTGTGCCGCAGCGGCGATAGGGAGTCTATCGGCCCACGTTACGATTCCACTTTCAGGAATCTTTTGCGCCATCGATAAGGTCCCGTGCTTGCATTCCCCCGCAGCAGGCACCACGATGCTGCCAGCGTTCGCGCTGTCGCCAACGCTCGACAATCTCGCCTCCTGCGATGGACATTCCCATGCTGCGTTCCACCCTTGTTTTGCTGCTGCTCACTTCCGTCGCGTGGGCTCAAGACAAACCGGACACCAGCCGCGGTGATCGCCTGATGGCCAATTATCTGCATGCCGAGACGCGGCGGCTGGCGAACGACTGTCTGGCCGAGATTCGCACGTTGGAAGATTGGACCTCGCAACGCGACGAATATCGCCGGCAACTCCGCGAGATGCTGGGACTCGACCCCTGGCCGGAGAAGACGGATCTCAATCCCGTGGTTACGGGCTGCCTCGAGCATCCCGAGTTCACGGTCGAGAAGGTACAGTTCCAATCGCAACCGGGACTGTATGTGACCGGCAACCTGTACATTCCCAAGGGACTGAAATCGCCCGCGCCCACCATTCTCTACGTCTGTGGGCACGGCAACATCAAGAAGGACGACGTCAGTTATGGCAGCAAGACCAGCTACCAGCATCATCCGGCCTGGTTCGCTCGTCACGGCTATGTGTGCCTGATTATCGATACGCTGCAACTCGGCGAGATCGAGGGCATCCATCACGGCACGCACCGCTACGGCATGTGGTGGTGGCTGGCTCGCGGCTACACGCCCGCGGGCGTCGAAGCCTGGAACTGCGTGCGGGCCTTGGACTATCTGCAAACGCGCCCCGAGGTCGATGGCCAGCGAATGGGCGTCACGGGCCGTTCCGGCGGCGGCGCTTACAGTTGGTGGATCGCCGCCCTCGACGAGCGCATCAAGGCCGCCGTGCCCGTGGCCGGCATCACCGATCTGACCAATCACGTAATCGACGGCACGGTGGAGGGTCACTGCGATTGCATGTTTATGCAGAACACGTATCGCTGGGACTACGCACAAGTGGCCGCGCTTGTCGCGCCGCGACCGCTGCTCATTTCCAACACCGATAAGGACGGCATCTTCCCGCTGGAAGGCGTGGTGCGAGTGCATGAAAAAGTGCGGAACATCTACCGGCTGTATAAGGCAGCCGACAAGTTGGGCCTGCAGATTACGGAAGGCCCGCACAAGGATACGCAGGAGTTGCACTTGCACGCGTTTGTATGGTTCGATCGCTACTTGAAGGGCGAGAGCAAACCGATCGACAAGCCTGCCGAGAAGTTCTTCCAGCCCGAAGAGTTGCGGGTGTTTGCCGCCAACCCGGGGGAAGAGATCAACACGCGCATCCACGAGACGTTTACAAAAGTGGCCGATCCGCCGTCGCCGCCCACGAGCACGTCGGATTGGCGGCAACAGCGGGACGCCTGGCTGGCGGCGTTGAAAGACAAGTCGTTTCGCGCCTGGCCGCGGACGCCGGGACCGCTCGATCGCCGGGAGGTTTTCTCAGTGGCGCGACAAGGCGTCCAGCTCTCAGCTTACGACTTCCTGAGTCAGGAGCACGTGCCGCTGCGGATGTGGCTGGGCCACCGCGAGGGTCTGGCGAAGGCAGATCTCGTGGTACTCAACGTGTTGGATCAAGCAGGCTGGACCAAATGGCTGGCCGGTCTGCGTCCCGGTTTTGCGGAAGAATTGAAAGACGAAGCGCTGCCGCCGGCTGATGACAAAGCCGCCGACAATAAAGCCTTCGATCAAACGCGGCAGATGTTTCAGTCGTTCCCCTGGGCAATGGCGTACGTCGCGCCGCGCGGCGTCGGTCCCACATCCTGGGATGCCACGGAAAAGAAGCAGACTCAGGTTCGCAGGAGATTTATGCTGTTGGGCACGACGCTGGATGCCATGCAAGTCTGGGACGTGCGCCGTGCCGCGCAAACCGTGCGTTCGCTGCCAGCGATGCAGGACGTGCCCCTGTGGCTGCAAGGAGAACACCAGATGGCGGGCATCGCACTCTACGCCTCGCTGTTCGAGCCCGACATCAAGCGGCTGGACCTGTGGCACTTGCCCGTTTCGCACCGGCAAGGCCCCTATTTCTTGAATGTGCTGCGTTATCTCGATACTCCGCAAGCCGTGGCCCTGGCCGCCGAGCGCTCTCAAGTGCGCATCTATCAACAAGATAGCGAAGGCTGGGAGTATCCCGCGGCGGCGGCTAAGACACTCGGCTGGGAGAAAGCCTTGCAAGTTCGCACGTTGCCCACCAACGGAGAATAGGATCGTCCCCGGTTCGGTTGACATTCCGCGGCAGCCTACTAGGATGACCGGGGTAGTCTACATTTGCACACAATCGGCGGCGCGCGGCGTTCCGCCTGCGACCACGACGAGCGCGCCGGCAGGCTCAACCGTTTCACGGAGAATCATTCAATGACGCAATTGCTGCGAGCCCAGGCCGGCGAAACGACGCCGGAGATCGAATATGTCGCGCGCCGCGAAGGTTTGACGCCCGAGCTGGTGCGCAGCGAAGTGGCCCGCGGGCGGATGGTCATTCCGGCCAACAAGGTGCATCTGCAAGGGTGCCTGGAGCCGATGGGCATCGGCATCGCTTGCAAGACCAAG
>JBGTDH010000813.1:0-3198 GCA_041748435.1 Pirellulales bacterium | reverse complement strand
ACCAGATGCCGTTGCCGCCCCGCTTGATGTCGTAGCCGAACATGCGATGACGCCCTTGCACGGCGCTCCAATGGCCGGACGATTGACGCCAACTGTGGACACAATCGACGCAGGCCGTCACCAGGTCTTCATTGGGCCAGCTCTCGGCCACCACCTCTTGCGATGTGAGACCGGGGAGCTTGCCGTTGATGCGATGGAATCGCGAGTCCCAGTTGTGATGACCCTGCACGCCGATGTTGGCCTGATGCGAACTGTGGCTCTGTGCCTCCCTCGCCAACGTGCGGCTCATGACGCCACGGGCACTGGCGGGCGACTCGGGATGCGTACGCACCGCGTAGACCATCGTGCGCTGCGTAATGGTGCCGGCGGGCAAGTCCAGAATCACACTCAGGGTACGCGGACCGTAATGCTTCCCACGGAAGGGGAAGGCACTTACCACACGGCCGTATACAGCGCGGTCCGCGTTCTGGTAATCGACAATGGCGATTCCCTGCCGCTGCTGCATCTCGCGGAAGGCGGCATGCGAGAGGATCCTGGTGTCCCGTCCGTCAAGAGTGACGGTGGCATTGGTTGGCGCCTTAAGCCACACGTAGCGGTCGGCATAGGGGCGCAGCACGTCGGGCGCAAGGGACCGTTGCTCGAACGCCGCGCGGGCGGCGCTTGGCTTGGCATCGTGGAAGAAGATGAAGAGCATTTTCTTGGCGGATACGGCCTGTTTGGTAGCTTCCGTGTAGTCTTCCTGCCACGCGATCTCGCTTCCTTGCGTTACACCGGGCTTTGCTTCGTCCGCAGCACAGGCCACCGCCGCGAAAACCAGGGACCAGGCCCAGGCGACACTTGAAGTTCGACGAGACATCCTGCACACCTCCTTGGATAAACAATCATCGTTGAGACCACATCCCACCATGGGACGCGGCTTCCTCTGCCACTCCTGTTGGAACCGGCAACACGCGCTTGGTTTGGAAACGAGCGGCAGCGGGGGAACACGCGGCAGCCGGGGGTTGGCTACGCCGCCGCTAGCGGAATCATGTCGTAAACGGGACGGTTCTCTGGGATGTCAACTCAGCGGGCCCGATTTGGAGTGAATTTGGGGGCTTCGTGCCGATTGTTCCGTACACGCAGTTTCAGTAAAGAGAAGTGGATGGGTTTATCAGGCAAAGGATATATTTTCAACCACCTAATCGGTTTTTTACGATTAGATAAAATGGGGTAATGGCGTTATCGGCATCCGCCTGCTATGAATAGGTCCGGAAGAAGCCGCCTTCTTGAAGCGTAAACCGATTCTGGAAAAGAACATTCGGTTAGAATCGACTGATATCGGAGACTCAACATGGTAAACAAGGCAATCTACACTGGGCTCCTGATCGCATCCTTCGGATCGCCATGCCTTGCCCAAGAGTTGTTGTTGGCCCCGCCGGCCCCGCCGAATGATTTGGCTGCGACAGCCCGAGCGGCGAAAGACTCGCTCCGTCCAACCAGCCCCGAGCAACTTCAAGCCGCCCGCGCCAAGCTGGAACAGGATCTGGCGGCTTTGGACCGTCTGATTGGCAAGGGGGCCAACGGCCAGGCGTGGCGCAAGTTCCTGTTGTGGGATGAACTCCAGGCGCAGATGGCGACCGACGCCAAGCCGGATGCCATGCTGTTGGATAATATTCGCCATCGGTACTTGAGCGGTCGTCCAGGTCTGAGGTTGCCCGCCTTCGCGGCAGTGGCACGCAGCATGGCCGCCTTCGAAGAGGCACTGCTGGCCAGCTCGCCAGATCATCAAATGGCAGCCGCCGCCCGGCTGGAAGCCTTGGCCGCAGCCTTGGAGGCCAAGGGCGATAGCCCCTCGGTTCCCGAGACGGAAGATGTCGCCGACGCCGTGCGCTGGCTGGCGCTGCGGGGCCAAACGCCGGAGGTCGTTAAGGCCGCGCGAACGCAATATGGCAAGCCCAACTTCTACCTGCACATGTCGGAGCCCTTTATTGGCGTGGGAATGGAGCGCAAGGTTAACCGCACCGAGCCTATTACGGACGTCATTCTGGGCACGCGCATCCGCGGCACCGGCACCACCAGCGGGTATGTATCGACGCAACTGGTCCCGAATCCGCATCGGGCCACGATCGATAACGTTTTCGAAGGCGTCACTTACTCTCGCACCGTAGGCCGCAACGGCACGGCCACAATTCATAGCGCGGGTCAGACGACTTTCCAGGTTCGCAAGCGGATCTACCTGGATCCCAGTGGTCTCAACGCAATGCCTGCGACCGCTTCTGCGAATACCAATACGCGGACGCTTGGTGTCGACAGCGGCCGCGGAGGATGGTTGCTGGGCGGCATTGCCGACAACATCGCCCGCAATCGCGTAGCGCAGAGCAAGCGGCAGAGCGAAGCCATCAGTGCCGATCACGCCGAGGACCGGCTGACTCGCCGCGTGGACGACGAAGCCAATCCCGAGTTGGCAACGACGAACAAAGACTATCTCGACAAAGTGCGCTATCCCCTGCTGGAGACCGGACAGTTTCCCCCCGATCTGAAGTTGACCAGCACCAACTACTACATCTATGGCGTGGGGACGGAGGCCAATCGGCTGCAACTGGGCGCCCCGGATAAGTCGGTGCCGTGGAAGCTGGTTTCAGACCTGGGCTTCAAAGTGCATCAATCGGCCGTCAACAATCTGGCCGACGGCGTGCTAGCGGGCACAACGCGCTCGCAAACCGAGTTCGAGAATTGGGTGAAGGACATGCTTGGTCGTCTGCCCAAGCGATTCGAGCGTGCTCCCGACGAGGAAGATTGGATCATCAACTTCTCGGCCGAACAGCCCGTGCGCGTGAGGTTCGACGATCATCAAGTCACGGTGACACTGCACGTCGACAGTCTGGAGGGGCGCACCAAGAGCGATCGCCCCTGGACCATTACGGCCGTTTACAAGATCGAGCCCATTCCCGGCGGCTTGAGGGCCGTGCGACAGGGGGAGATCGACGTCTGGCCCACCGAGTACAAGCGCGATGCGGAAAGCATCCCCGGCTCGGTGACGGCGCGCATTCCCAATATCAAGCGTCAGTTCGAGAAGGGGCTGTTCGAGCCAGAGATCGTCCATGAGGGCCTGGAACTCACGGGCGATTGGGAAAAGCTCGGCAGGATGCCCTTGATCGAATACTTCTGCCGCGGCGGCTGGGTGCATCTGGCCTGGAATCGGCCGTAGAGGAAGTTCTC
>JBGTDH010000812.1:0-3486 GCA_041748435.1 Pirellulales bacterium | reverse complement strand
TTCCACTGCCAGCGAACGGATCTAGCACCTCGCCTTTCGGTGGACAGCCGACATCAAGGCACCTTTTCACCAGCTCGTCCGGAAAGGCCGCTGAATGAACTCCGTTGGAGTGCTTGGGCCGCTTCGAAATGCTCCAAATATCTTCCTCCATATTCAACTCCTCACGTTCAAAATGATACTTGGGGCCTTTGGTGAATAGGAAAACCATTTCGTAGGTTTTCCAAGGTCTGTCATGCGCGGTCGGCTCGGGCGGGGTGCCATTCCGCGACCAAACAATGGGACATCTTAGTGTCCAACCTTTATCAATCATTGCCAATGCGACTCGCCACGGGATGCCAATGATCGTTTTTCGTGGCACGCCCAACCCGCTGGCATCAACCGGCCGCAAGCCAAAACGCCGAGCACGGTTCTTTCTGTCACGTCCCTTCGGCTCGCCCTTTCCCGAGTAGTACGTGTCACCAAGATTCAGAAACAATGAGCCGTCCGGGGCCATGACTCTTTTGACTTCCTCAAACGTCTCGACCATTCGCGTAACATATTCGCCGATCGTTTTTTCCAGTCCTATCTGTCCCTCTACTTCATAGTCTCGTTGGGAATAGTACGGCGGGGAGGTTACCACACATTTGAACCGCTCACCCGCCACCGACGCCAACACCTTCTTGGCGTCGCCTCGCATGACTTCCCAGGCGCAGCCGTTCCGTGCCTTCCCAAACCACCGAAGTGTCCCATGCAGAAGCTTGGTCGGCGTCGTGCTCGAAGCCTTTCTCCGCACCAGCGTAGACTTCAACGGTTTTGGTCGATTCGCCATCGCATGCCAATGGGTACAAGCACTGAGGACACAACCGGATTGGCTTGGCTTGAACGTGAGAAACACAAGTCCGTTATTGGCGCGGCTGCGCCGTGCCGGGGCGGACGTCGCGGTAGGGGCGGTTGGCTTCATAGAGCTTGAGACGCTCCTGCAAACGGGCGGCGGTCTGGGCCGGGAGTTTGGCCGCTGCCGCCGCTTCGATGGCGCGGGCTTGCGTGGCTTTGGCGTCTTCGAACTGGCCGGCATTGGCTTGGGCGGCGGCCAGCGTGTCGAGATAGCGGTAGTCGCTCTCGCCGTCGAGATCGATGGCCTTCTGAGCGTTGCGCAGCGCCACCTCCGTATTTCGGAACTGCTGGGCTGGAGATGTCGCCCGTAGCCAGGCCGAGCTTTGATACACTCGGCCATAGTTGGGGTTCACGCGCACGGCCGCCTGATAATCGGACACCGCTTGCGCGAACTGCGCCTGATCGGCCTGGGCATCGCCGCGGAGCGTGTACGCCTCTGCGTTGTTGCTGTCGATCTGCAGCGCCTGGTTGTAGTCCCGCATGGCGTTGCGGTAATCGTTGCGGCTGTAGTAGGCAAAGCCGCGGCTGGTGAGGTAGCCGCCATCTTGAGGATTGACCCGCAGCGCGGCGGAGTAATCGGCGATGGCGCCCTGGAGATCGCCCCGCTTGAACCGCAACTCCCCGCGATTGTAGAGGGCCTTCGAGAAGTTTGGATTGAGCTGCACCACGCGATTGAAATCGGCCAGCGCGCCGTCCAGGTTGCCCGCCATGCCGTAACTCACGCCGCGGTTGTGCAGCGCCTGCCAGCGGTTGGCGTCCAGCTTCAGCGATTGCTCGAAATCGGCCAGGGCCTCGGCTTCCTGGCCCGTATCAGCGCGGGCTTCTCCGCGCTTGTTGTAAGCCCAGGAGAGCAAGTTGTTGGCGTATTTTGTGTCCTTATCGGCGGAACTGGCGGCCTGAATCTGTTGGCACAGCTCCAGAATCTTGTTGACCTCTTCCTCACTCTTTGCAGTCTTGGCCAACTCGTAAGCTTGCTTGGACATCTCCGCCGCAGTCTGCGGCTTCGGCTCCGCGGGCGTCTCTTGCGCGAGCCCAGAACTTGCCGATAACACCAAGAATGCGCCCAACGTGAGAACGTTCATCGCCTGTACGCAGCAACGCGTCATTGCGTGCTCCTTTAGATCGGTCAGTAGTTAGTAGTTGTAAATCATTAGCTCGTTTTCATCGCGAGCATGCCACAAATTCGGTACTGAGTACTCGGTACTGAGTATTGAGTCCCTCACCTCGGCTCCGTCATGCTCCAGGGGTCGAGCGCGGACTTCAGCGTCTCGGGGGACAAGATGCCTTTCTCCTGGCACAATTGCCGCACGGTCTTGCCGGTCTTGAAGGCCTCCTTGGCCAAGGCTGCCGCTTGCTCGTAGCCGATCAGCGGGTTCAGGCTTGTGACCATCGAGAGGCTGTTCTCCACCGCGGCGTTGCACATATCCGCGTTGGCTTCCATCTCCACGGCGCAAAACTCATCGAAGGCCTTGGTCACATTGGCCAACAGCATAATGCTCTCCAACGTGGTTTGCCCCATCACGGGCATCATGAGGTTGAGTTGGAACTGCCCGCCGCTGGCGCCGCTGATGGCCACGGCCTGATCGTTGCCCATCACGCGGGCACAAACCTGCATCATGCTCTCGCACATCACGGGGTTCACCTTGCCCGGCATGATGCTGGAACCCGGCTGGCGATCCGGAAGCTGCACTTCGTAGAATCCGCAGCGCGGCCCGGAGCCGAGCCAGCGAATATTGTTGGCCACGTTGAGCAGCGTGACGGCGATGGTGCGCAGTTGCCCGTGACATTCCACGAGTCCGTCGCGCTGGGCGTTGGCCTCGAAGTGATCTTCCGCCTCGACAAACGGGATGCCTGTCTCTTTGGCCAGCGCCTCGGCCACGCGGCTGCCGAACTCGGGATGCGTGTTGATGCCGGTGCCCACGGCAGTTCCGCCGGCGGGGAGTTCTAAGACCGCCTCCAAGGCTCGTTCCGCCCGCGCGATGGAAAGTTCCAACTGCCGGGCGAACCCGCCGATTTCTTGCCCCAGCCGCAGGGGCGTGGCATCGGCCAGATGGGTGCGTCCGATCTTGATGATTTTGTCCCAGGCCACGGCCTTCTCGGCCAGTGTCTGAAACAGCCGCTCCAAGGCCGGCACAAGTGTGCGACGCACCTCCATCGCCACGGCCACATGGATGGCGGTGGGGAACATGTCGTTGGTGCTCTGCCCCATGTTCACATGGTCATTGGGGTGGATCGGCTTGGCTGCCTGGAAGCGATCGCCCCCCGTGAGCTCGATCGCCCGGTTGGCGATCACCTCATTGGCATTCATGTTGCTGGACGTGCCCGATCCGGTCTGGAACACGTCGATGGGAAACTCGCGATCGAATTTGCCTTCCGCCACTTCCCGGCACGCCGTCAACAGCGCCTCGACCTGACTGGCGGCCAGCGGGTTCTTGCCCGAGCCGGTGAGCTTGCCGAGGTCTCGATTCGCGACTGCCGCCGCCCATTTAACCAGCCCCAGGGACCGCACCAGCGGCGCAGGCAGCGGCCATCCGGAGACGGGAAAGTTCTCGACGGCCCGCTGCGTCTGTGCCCCGTAATACGCCTGTGCCGGCACGCGCACATCGCCCATCG
>JBGTDH010000811.1:0-3311 GCA_041748435.1 Pirellulales bacterium | reverse complement strand
GCGTGCCACTCTTGTTCGTTGCGCCAGAAGAAGTGGTAGGCTTCGAAGGGGAGCCAAGGGAGCCTTACGCGTGCAACCCAAGACTTCGGATTGCATACTTAGAGGGTTTTCAGCGGGGGATTCGTGATGCAATCGAGGATCAAAAAGGAAGCATCCGAATACAGCATTTTGTTCCCCGCACCCAATCTGAACGATCGTGGGTCGAGGGGCATCGAGATGGGACGGCCTTATTGTCTACGGCTATTAGTAATGCGACACGGAATGATTCGGCCGTTGGTGAGTTCGAAGAGGAGCGAACGAGGCGAGAGTTCTTCCGAAAGCTCAGACAAACACCCGGTGGTGCTCCTCCAAAGTAACCTCGGTACGAATCTTGAAGTGGCAGGTCGCGTCAAGAGAGTCCAAACCGCTCTCCCTTCCATTATAAGTAAACCGGACTGCTTCTCTGGCGGTCGCTGGAGCGGCACATTAGCATGGAGACTTCATCCACCTTGCGCTCACCGAGGACGACGTGCTTTCTTTCAAGTGGCTGTGTTTGATGCTCGTGGTTTGCTTGACGCCTGGCTTGCAGGCGGAGGAGTTGTACGTCGCATCGTGGAATGTCGAGAATCTGTTCGACACGCGGGACGATCCGCGCGTCGAAGGGGACGAGGAGTTCACGCCGCAAGGTCCCAAGAAATGGACCGTCGAGCGATTGAACATCAAGCTGGCCAACCTGGCTCGCGTGATCGGAAAGATGAACCAGGACCGCGGTCCCGATGTGCTGGGTCTGATCGAGGTGGAGAACCGCTACGTGCTCGAGCGGCTGGTCGAGCAACTGGCGCCGCTCAAGCGCGACTACCGCATCGTGCATCAAGATTCTCCCAGCGATCGCGGCATCGATTGCGCTCTGCTGTACGATGCGTCGCGCCTGGCGCTGCGCGTGGCCAGTTTTCACTTTGTCGATGCCGACAACACGCGCGACATTGTGGAGGCGGGCTTTCTCTGCAGCGGGCACCCGTTGCGGGTGTTCGTCAACCATTGGCCATCGCGCAGCGGCAATCCGGAAGCAAGCCGCATCACGGCCGCGCAGACGGTGCGCCGCCGCCTGGATGAGATTCTGAAGATCGACCCGCAGGCCGACGTGGTGATTCTGGGCGATCTGAACGATTATCCCACCAGCGATTCGCTGCAAGTGCATCTCCGCGCGCTGGAGGAACCTGCACAAGCCACGCAGGGCGCTTTCTACAACACAATGTGGCCCCTCCATCGCGAAGGGCGGGGCACGTACGTCTACATGAACAAGTGGGACGTGATCGATCACGTCCTCGTGTCTCCCGGCTTACTCGACACGCAGCGGTTGCGTTGGAAACCCGGCTCGACGCAGACGGTGCAGTTCGATTTTCAGATGTTCCACTCGTCCACGGCCGGCGCTCTACCACGTCCCAGCCGCAGCTACTCCGGGAGCAATTTCCATCGCGACGGCTGTTCCGATCACCTGCCCGTCGCGTGCGTGCTGGAATACTAATGGGGCCGCCGGAGGCGGACAAATCTAGAACAACCGCGGATGATGCGGATAAGCGCGGATAACATCGAGTTTGTTTTCTTATCCGCGTCATCCGCTCCCATCCGAGTCATCCGCGGTTCTCCTGCTTTTATAGAACAGCTCAGACCGACGGGACTTCCACTTTCTTCGCGCCCATAATCTGTTGCGCCATGCTCTTGGGGCAGCAGAGCATATTGATCGAAACAATCGAGCCGAAGGCGTTCTCCCCGTTGCCGGCATGATTCTGGGGATTGAACATCGGCGGCGTGTGCCAATACATGTTGTAATCCAGTGCATCGATGCACCGGATCAGAGCCGCCGCTTTATCCTTGCGATCGTTCTCCACATACAGTATCGGCTTTAGCCGGCCGATCGTCTGACGGGCGCCCTCCAACACGTTCTGTTCCATCCCCTCCACATCGACCTTCAGCAGGTGGCAGGCGTTAAGCTGCAGGCTGTCCAGCGTCACTAGCGGCACGCGCTCTCCAAACGCATGCTCTCCCAGGCCCAAACCGCCGAAGTTGTGTTCTTCGCGATAGTCCAGCAGGGGCACGACGATCTCTCCCGCCACATTGCCCACCGCCGAGTTCCAGGCGCGGGCATTCGTAATGCTGTTGAGAGCCAGGTTGGCGCAGAGCGTCTGATAGACGACGCGCTGCGGCTCGAAGGCCAGCACGTGCCCGGCCGGTCCCACGGCCTGTGCCAGGAAGACGGTATGCGCGCCGATGTTGGAACCCACCTCCACGACGGTCATGCCCGGGCGCAGGAACTGGCCGAACAGTTCGATTTCCCCCTCGGAGAACTCGCCATACAGCTCCAGCGAGCGACCGATGTACATGTCATGCATGTTGTACAGCAGCAACCCGTGCCGGCATTGCTTGAGACGGTTGAAAGGTTGAAACACGCTCACGGTGGCCACTCGGGGAAGTGAGGTGAAATGCGCCGCGCCTGTTTGGAGTTTATCGAACAGAGCCCGAGCCTGTCGAGACGGATGTGGAGGTGGGGGACATCTCCAGATGGACCATCTGATGGATGTTGCCGCGGACCGGCGAAGCGGCGAAGCGGCGGTCTTGGGCATGGAGCACAACCGCCAAGCCGTGCTTGGGGCTCAGCGTCACGCGGATGCTGCGGTCGATTCTCGCCCCCGGCTGCACTTGCAATCGCCAGGCCGGATGGATCGCGGCAATCACGCCTTTTATAATCGTCAGCGCCAGGTGGCCGCCGGCGCAGTAATGGGAGCCCGCGCCAAAGGGGAGATACTCGAACGGGCCGGGATTGATCTCGCGCCAACGCGCCGGATCAAAGCGCTCGGGTTCGGGGAACAATTCGGGCAAATGATGCGTGAGGTAATGGCTGCAAATGATGCGATCGGCGCGGCGCAGCGAAAGGCCGGCCAGATCGAGCGGCCGCGTGGCGTAACGCAGCGTCATGGGCACGGGGGGCAGAATGCGCAGGCTCTCCTTAATCACGGCATCCAACAGCGGAAGTTGCTCGAGTGTTTCGGCCGGCACGTCTCCGCCGGAGGCTGCGCCTTCGAGCTCGTCCAGCATGTTGGCGGCAACCGGCGGATGCTGGGCCAACAAGAACAGCGTCCAGGTGAGGGCGTTGGCCACGGTTTCGTAACTGGCCGCGAACAAAAAGGCGATCTGCCCCAGCACATCGTCATCGGTCATGGTGCTGCCCTCCGCATCGCGCGTGCGAACAAGCATCTCGAGCATGTCCGGCGGCCCGCGTTGACCACGACGGGCCGCCACCATTTCCAGCAGCTCGCGCACGATGTGCTCGCCAT
>JBGTDH010000810.1:0-9930 GCA_041748435.1 Pirellulales bacterium | reverse complement strand
CGGATGCGGCAGTGGCTCCAGCGCGGCTCGCAGCGCGGCGGCCACCTCGAGCGCCAGCGGCGTGAGGGACGGTTCGAATCCATGAACGCCGGAAGGGACCGCATCCCGCTGCCAGACATGCAGCCGATCCCATGTCCGATGGCTGGCAAGCTGCCAGAAGGATGCCGCCAGGCCTTCCCGGGAAGCTTCTTGTGGCACAACAGGACTGCACTTGCCCAGAGAGATTCCTTGCGTGCGGGCCAGGGGGCTGTGCCAGGGCGGATCGCTCTCCTTGCGATCGGCGGTCAGCTTGAATGTCACAAAGCCGGGTCGCGAGAAGGCCAGCAGCAGCTCCGGCTCGCGACGCGCCATGTCGGCCTTCAGCGCCCCCTCGGCATTAACCTGGCAAGTGCAGAACAAGAACGAAGGGGATGCCGGCATAACGACGGGACTTCATCAACAAGGGACAGGCGTGAGCTGGAGGCGTTCGCAACACGCAGGGACTCGTTATAATCGCTGAACACCATCTACGCGAGGAACCCATGCCTGAATCATTGCCCTTGTCCAAGACGCGCGTGCTGATGTTTGTGGACGACATTTACGAAGACCTGGAGCTGTGGTATCCCAAGCTGCGGCTGATCGAGGCCGGCGCCCAAGTCATCGTGGCTGGTCCCAAGGCCGGTCAGAAGTATGCCGGAAAGCATAGCTACCCCTGTGTGTCGGACGCCGCCATTGCCGAGATGCAGTCCCGCGATTTTCAGGGTGTTGTCTGCCCCGGCGGCTTCATGCCGGACAAGTTGCGGCGCGATCCGAAAGTGCTGTCCCTGGTGAAGGAGTTTGCCGAGGCCGGCAAGCTGGTGGCGGCCATTTGTCACGGCGGATGGATTCCTATCTCTGCCCGCGTGTATCAAGGCGTGCGCGTCACAGGCTCCCCCGGCATCAAGGACGATCTGGAAAATGCCGGCGCCGTGTGGAGCGATGCTCCCGTGGTGATCGATCGGCACTTTGTCTCCAGCCGCAAGCCGGACGATTTGCCCGACTTCTGCCGAGCGATGATCGAATTCTTGACGCGCGCCGTACGATAGGCGCAGCGATTCTAACGCAACCGCACCGCTTGCGGTTGGGCCGACTTGCCGCCCCGGTGGAATCGTGAATAATTCTGTCTCGGAGGTGCGACGTTGTTTCTGCGACGTATCGAAGCGAGGCAAACGAAGGTCGACGCGGCGAGGCTGACGGGGTATTTCTCGGCCGATTATTTCATGGCCCAGGACCGCTTCCTGGCGGCCTGCGATCGGCTGGGGTTCGAGCGACGCTCGCTGTTGGTCGACGCACCAAGCCCCACGGCAGCCCCCTTGGCGATAGACGTGGCAATCTGCGGCGCGCGCCAGCCGACGTCGGCGATCGTGGTCTCCAGCGGCATCCATGGCGTGGAGGGATTCTTCGGGTCGGCGGTGCAGTTGGCATTTTTGGAGAAGTTGTCGCCGGACTGGCGGCCGCCGGAAGGGGCTGCGATCGTCTTGCTGCACGCGCTCAACCCGTTCGGCTTCGCCTGGCAGCGGAGATTCAACGAAGAGAACATCGACTTGAATCGCAACTTTCTGCTCCCCGAGCAAACGTACTCCGGCGCCCCGCCGCTGAGCGATTTATTCCGCCAGGCACTTCAGGCGGCGCCGGGTGCGTTTGGGTTCCAAAACGCGCGGATGGCGAAGCTGGCTTGGCGCTACGGCGTTCGATCCTTCTGGGAGACGTTGCCCGTGGGGCAGTATGACCATCCCGACTGGCTCTTTTTCGGCGGCCGGGCGCCGTCGCAATCGTCGCTGCTGCTCGATCCGCTGTTGCCGTCGCTGCTCGGCCAATGCCAAGAGGTCGTCCACCTCGACTTGCACACCGGCCTGGGGCGGTGGGCCAACTGGGAATTGCTGCTTTCCGAGCAAGAGCCGCTTGAAAACGTCGCGTGGTGGAGTGAGCACTTCGGAGCCTCGCGCGTGAAGGCCTCCGCCAGCGCACCCGGCTCGTACGCAATTCGCGGCGGGTTCGGCGATTGGCTCCGCGCGCGGTTTCCCCAATGCCGCTACCGTTTTGCAACCGCCGAGTTCGGCACCTATGCGCCGCTGCGCGTCATTCAGGCTTTAACCAACGAGCTGCATTGGCACGGGCAGCTTGGCCACACCGATCCCCAACATTGGGCGCGGCTACAACTTACGGAGGCTTTTGCCCCGCGCGATGCCCGCTGGCGGGCTACCTCGCTGGCCGCTGGACTGTCGCTGCTGGAACGCGCGGTCCACGCGCTGTGGCCGCTGGCCGGCACAGCCAAAGGGTAAGTGCTACTTTGGAGTAGCGGCGTCCGGACCCTCAACTTTGGTCACGACGCGTTTGAACTTTTTGCCGTCCTCGGGAATCAGACGTTCGACCACTTCGAGCTCAATCTCCACTCGGCGGCTCAAGTCATACTCTTCGAGTTGATCGTGCAGGATTTTCTTGGCGCGCTGGAGATCCAAGTTTGTCCCCGCCATCGGTTCAATCAGAATGCGAAATCGCTGGCGGTCTTCCTGGATTAATTGATACTCGCGAACGTCGACGATTTGCCCCAAGGCCGCCTCGAAAACTGCCGGAGGCAGAGGCTGAACGCCATCGGCGCCGTCAATCCAGAACATGTCCGAATCGCGGCCATCGATGCCCGCAATCAGCGGCAGGTTGCTGCCACACCCGCACGGCTCGGTGGCCATTGTGACAATGTCCCCCACCTCGTAGCGAATGATGGGCTGCACGTGATTGGCCAGGTTGGTGATCAGCACGCGGGCGCCCTTCGTGCCGTCGGGCACGGGACGGTTGTTTTCATCAACAACTTCCAGAATCGCCCAGTCGGCGTTCACATGCATGCCGCCGCTGGCGAGGCAGCCGTTGGTTAGAAACAGGCATTCCCCCATGGCGTAATCGTTGAGCACCGCCGCGCCGAACACTTCCTTGTAGCGCTCGCGGGCTTGCGGCATGAGGCGCTCGCTGATGTTGACCACTTGCTCCAGTTCCGGCTTGAGAGTCAGCTTGCCCGCCTCCGTTTGGCGAGCCAACTCGTGCAACACGCTGGCGTAAGCGCTTAAGTGCGTCGGCCGAAACTCATTGATCCGCGAGACAAGGTCCTGGTCGAGGAGCGAAAGCTGCAGGACCTGGAGATAGCGGCGCGCGCCCTCGGGCAGGTATTCGAACGCGCATCCAGACGGATAGAAGCCTCGCTTAAGCGTCACCGCGGCCAACCGGGCCGGCGAAATAAAATGCTTCACGGCTTGCCAAACATTGAGCGCCTGGTGATTGCCGCGTGAAGCCTGCAGGGCGAATAACAGTTCCAGGTTCTCCGGCGCCTGCACAATCAGCAGCGGCTGTCCTTGGCTGCCCGACGTATGACTCAATACGTACTTATCGCGAAAGTATTTGCCGAGATTCGATTCGTCCGCCAGGAATTCCTCGACCTCGCGGCGAGGCACGTCGGACACCGTCAGCGCATCCTCGAAATGCTCCATGATCTCCGACTTCGAGGAAGTCGGCAGATCGGTCAGCTCGAACGACGTAGCGTCGATGTGGGCAAACTTCTCGCGGTAGAAAGCCGAATGCGTCCGGGCGTGCTCGAGCAAATCCACCAATCGACTACGCTGAACCTCCACGATCTGTTCGCGTGGCTTGGCGGCCGCCAATCGCAATGCCAAGGCTCTCGCCCCGAACTCCAGCGACTCCCAGATTTCATGTCTCCTTCGTCGCAAAACTACGCTAACTGGGCGGCACAGGGCTCGAACCTGTGACCTCCACGGTGTGAGCATGGCGCTCTAACCAACTGAGCTAGCCGCCCGTTGCCAGGACCGTTTTGTTGGCGGCCCCGGCGAGAAGACACACTATAGCAAAGCAGGGTTCAGCTTTCGAGCGGTCAGGACGGCTCCCGCGGAATTTGCGGTTCGCTCGTCGGGGGCTCGAAGCGGGGCGCCGTGGCCTCGTCCCGATCGTCGATGTCGTTGAACCGGCCCGTCGAACGCGAAGACGCGTTGGAGCTGCTGGAATAGTTCGACGTGTTCAGGTCATCCTCGATGCCGCGGATGCCCTTCTTGAACTCGACGAGGCCTTTTCCCAGCGAGCGGCCCACCTCGGGCAACCGCTTGCCAAACAACAATACAGCCACGATGCCGACGATGACCATCTCCATCGGCCCGATGCCGCCGAACCACGCCAAAAGTACAGGCTCTGTGAGGCTCACTTGGTCACCTCCCGATCGACATCGCGCTCGATGCCTTGCACGCCGTCTTTGAATTCCTTCAGGCCCAGGCCCAGGCTGCGCATGGTCTGCGGCACGCGGTTGCCGAACAATAGCAACGCCATAACGCACACCACTGTCAACTCCATGGGGCCAACGCCAAACGCTAACAAGTTCATGTTCATTGCACGGTCCTTCCAAATTAGAGGAAGAAAACCGGCCCGTGTTCCGGACTGGGGCCAACCGAATTATAGAAACACACTGCGCACGTCGGGCTTACGCCGCGACGCTCGCCACGACCCCCCTTTACGGCTTGCTCTCGGTCTTCTCGTCCAGGTCTTCCTCGACGCCTTGCACGCCTTTCTTGAACTCGATCACTCCGCGGCCCAGAGAACGCATAACGCTGGGCAGACGGTTGCCGAACAAGAGCAGCACGACCACGCCCACGATGAACAACTCCAGCGGCCCAATGCCGATACCAAAGAGTGGTGTCATGGGTGGCCTCACAAGACGCAAGCAGTACCACGGGCGGGAAGACGGACGAACGAGCCGCTACCGAAAAAGGTGGCTGGCAGGCCTCGCAGGGGGTCAACTCGTTCGCCTTGCGCACACTGCGGCGCGCAACGTCTTTACCTGCTTCATTCTACTGCCGCCCAACCGGGTGTCAAACAGATTGATTTTGCCGGTTCTAACCTCGCCCGCGACGTTAACGCACGGCAACTTGGGCGGCGATGGCGTCCAGCGTGGCGATCTCCGCCCGGGTGCCGGCTTGCGCCACGAGGTCGCAAACCAGACGGAGGCTCTGCATTTGAGGGTCTTCCACCACCAGACACGAGGGATGTGCCAGGAAATCGAATACACCGCCGGTGCGAATTGCCTCTTGCACCGCCTCTTTAACGGCACGCAAGAACCACGCCAATTGCCAGCGCTTGGAGCGGAAGGCAGTCACATCGCTAATGGGGCTCATCGGCACTTCAATCAACCCACCGGGATAAGCGAACGGCTGCGCTTGAGCTTGCGCGGCCACAATCGAGGCGTAGACTTCCGCCGGGGGCTCTTCGCCTTCGACTCCGCTCAGATGGCTGGGGTACTTGCTGCTGACCCAGGTGAAGCCCAACTCCTGGAGCATGTGCCGCACATCGGGTCGATCAGCCAGGCCTTGAGAGAATCCGCCGGGCGTGCGAAAGCCGGCCGCGGCAATGCCCACGCGTTGCTTCAGCGCCAGATTGGTCAACTGAATGCTCTCCCGGATGACCTCGGCGGCGCTGCGTCCGGCGATGAGCCAGGGCGCGCGGCGAAAGCGGAACTGAATCTCCTCGGGTTGGCGCGCCAGGACATTCACGTGATCGTACGTGTGATTACCGACGGGGTGGCCCGCGGCGGCAATGCGCTTGAGCCAATCGACATCCGGTTGCTCCAGGGTGCGACCGACGCAGAAAAAGTGCAGCCGCCCGCCGCGATCTTTCACCAGTTCCGCCGCGCGTTCGGCATACTCTTTGGTTGCGGTGTCGAGGTTTCCCTTCTCGTAGTCCCATTCGGTCAGGCCGCGGCGCGGATACTCACGGCTCATCTCCAGATCCAGCGTGATGGCGATACGGGCCTTCCGGTCCTCCGCCGCCTCGGCGGAATGCATAGCGGCGGCGCCGAACGAGGCTGCCAGCCCGACCGTAAACCGCCGGCGCGAGAGCTGCTCCAAGAACGGATCCATGCCGGGGAAGGGAGAGGGCATCGGGATACTCGGCGGCTGGCGACAATCGTCCGTCAGAACTATGTGCCATTGTACTCGACTCGGCGGCGCCTAACGCCTACCGCAGTTTCGAGCGCGTCGTGGGGCGAATCATGACGGTGCGGGCCTGCACAGGCGACTGGCCGGAAGCGATGCGCATGCGAAGCGCCTGGCCGGGGTCGGCTTTGTGCAGGACTTCGTCCAGATCGGAGACGTGGCGCACCGGACGCTGATCGAGGGAGTCGATAATCTCCCCCTTGGCAACCAGGCCCGCGGCGGGGCCATCGGGAGCCACTTCCACCACGACCAAGCCGCGTGCCTGGGCCGAGATTTGCAGCTTGCGGGCCGTGTTCACATCGACCGTGACAACCGAGAGGCCCAACTCGTCGATGTCCCAGACTTCCACTTCATTCACGCCGAGATTCTCCAACGCCGGCGCGGCGGGCGATGGGGGCGGAGTTAACTGGCTGCGCTGCTGCTCGAACTTGCGGCGATCTCCCACCTTGACCATGATCGTGACGGTGCGCCCCTCACGAAACACAACCATCGGAACTTCCTGCTCCATCTCGGTCAGGCTGACGAGGTTCACGAGGTGATTGTCGTCCTGGATGCGCACGCCGCGGAACTCGATCACAATATCGTCTTTGCGCAACTGGGCATTGGCAGCCGGCGAGTTGGGCGTGATGCCTGTGATGCGAGCGCCGACCACGCGTGCCAGGCCCAGGCGCGTGGCGGCGGCGGGTCCAAACTTGGAATCGAGATTCACGCCCAGGAATGCGCGCGAGACGCTGCCGCGGTCGACCAACTGGCGGGCAATGATCATCACCATATTAATAGGAATGGTGAAACCGATGCCCTCGTTGCCGCCGGAGTTACTGGCGATGGCCGTATTGATGCCGATCACTTCGCCCCGCAGGTTCAAGAGGGGTCCGCCGCTGTTGCCGGGATTGATGGCGGCATCGGTTTGCATGAAGTCTTGAAACCGCACGCTATCGTCTCCCAGCTTCAGGTCGCGGCGACCCTTGGCGCTGATGATGCCATACGTGACGGAGTGGCTGAGGCCGAACGGGCTGCCGACTGCCAGGACGAAGTCGCCGATCTCGACGATGTCGCTATCTCCCAGCCGCGCCGGCACCAGTTGGGTGGCGTCCAACGTCAGGACGGCGATATCGGTATCGGAATCTGCCAGCACGGCCTTGGGGTGTAACTCGCGGCCGTCGTAAATATGCAGCGTGATATCTTCCATCGCCGCGTCTTTGACAACGTGCCGGTTGGTGAGCACATAAAATTTGCTATTGTGCTGGATGCACACGCCCGAGCCGGCCTCGTCGATCGATTCCACGCGGCCAGGGCGGCGCGTGCTCGTGGATCGCTTCTTGGCTTCGATATGCACGACGGTTGGCTTAATCAGCTTGACTACTCTCTTGAGCACGCTGCCTTGCTGCTCCAGCGCGGCCACTTCCTGATGCAACGCGTCGTAGAGGCGTGAGCGCTCGGCTTCGTTGGGCTCTTCCTCAAACACGGGAGACTGAGCCTGCGCGCGCAGTGTCAGGCCTTGCATCCACCAACCGAGACCGGCGCCAAACGAGAGCAGTAGGCCCACCAGAGCAAGTGCGCGAAATCGAGCCATGGGCAAACTCCTTGCACTTGAACGAAGGTGGCAGACCGGCAGCGCACGACGACGGATAACCGCCGCGGCAATAGGTCGCCCGCAGGCGCTGGAACGCTCATTCTACAAACTGCCGCGGTCTGCTCAACGAATTTCGCAGAGCAGGCCGCGGGTGAATGGCATTTACACGTCAATCTCGATGTCGTTGATCGAGACATCGGCATCGCCGGACGAATCGAGAATTCGGCCCCAATCGTGCGCCGCGCCTACGCCGCCGCCGTACTTCTCGGCCTCACGCTGACATTCGATGCACAGCGTGGCGTAGGGCAAAGCGTTGAGCCGAGCCAGTGGAATTCTGAGACTGCAACCTTCGCAGACGCCAAAGTTGCCGCTACGAATACGCTCCAGTGCGTTTTCGATTTGCGCCAACTCGCGGCTTTCCACTTCCGCCAGTTGAGAGTTGATTTCGTCCTGCGCGCTATCCAGCGCAGCGTCGGCGATGTCTCCGGCGGTCTGCTCGCGCAGTTCTTTGAGCATGCTCAAATCGCCGGCCAGTGCCTTGCGCAAGGCGTCGCGCCGCTTGACCAAAACCTGGCGCATTGTGTAGATCGCGTCTTTGCGTGCCATGTTGTGCTTCACCTGTGGTCCGATCCGCACCCACGGGGAAGGTATTGCCCCCTCCCGAATGAGCCGACATCGAACTCGAAAGTAACGTGCCTTGTTCCCCGTTCCCGTAAGACGCGACCGAGTCTCCCGGCTACCGGCTACCGGGGGGGCGGAACGCATCCAAAATATAGTACGTAAGCCGACCATAAGGGTTTGCGAAAATCGCCAACGGGCGATCGTTTCTTTGGATCAGCGAAATACGCCGATAAACCCTTATTCCACTTCACTTTGCGACGCGACGCCTCCGATCAGGCATCCCCCGCGCCGCACCGTTATTGCGTTCCCTGAGGCGTGGCGTACCGACGGGACACTTTCGCCAATCCGCAGAAGGCCGTTTCCAAGCCTTCTCGAACGCTATGGGATAATCGGCAGATCCGGCAAGGATATACAGCCGTTTTTGCCGCTCCCCCCGTCCCAAACGGCAATTTCCGCGCATCCGACCCATCGCCAGCAACCGGACCCCGCTGCCGGTCTTTGACTCGCGGGCTTTCCCAAGGTACATGCCCAGAGAGGATTTCCGGTTACGAGTCTGCGCTTGGCGGCATGCCGTCGGGCGTTTTGGATGTGGGTTGCATCAGGAAGTCAGGATTTACATCGCATGGTTGGCGCCCCCCCAGCATCGGCCCCGGTCGAGCTTGAACAAGAATCCGCGGTCGATTTATGCCTGCGGCTGACTAGCGGCGTCCAAGCCGGCCGGATGATCAATCTGGCTGCGCGACGTTGCACCATCGGATCGGCATCGCATTGCACGCTGCGCTTGAAGTCTGCCGGCATTCAGCCCGTGCATTGCCTGATCGATCGCACGGGAGAGCAGACCCTTGTGCGCAGCCTGGCCGGCGAAAGCTGGCTGGATGGTCGGCCCCTGGACGAGGCGGTTCTGGCAGCCGGCGCGCGTCTGCGTCTGGCCGCGATCGAGTTTGAGGTAGTGTGCGACGGCAGCCCGCCAGCTCCTACGGTCGTGATCGCACCATCTGCGCCGGCCCAGGCCGAACACGATCTGTTGCGCGCTGCAGAAGAGCGACTCGATTTCTTGCAAAGCGCCGTGGATCAACTCGGGCAGGAGTTGGTGCAAGAGGCCGGTCGCCGCGACGGTTGGCACGACGAGCTCGCATCGCGATTGCAAGCCGAGCTTGCCGATACAGCACCGGCCTGGGCTGCCGCCGTGACGCACGACGTTGCACCGCGGGTCGTTACGCAAGTCACGGCCGATGTGCTCACCTGGCTGGAAGCGGAGCTGGCCGCAGCCAACGAGCGGCTCTCCCTGGAGATTGCCTCGCGAGTTGGTCCCGAGATCACTCGCGACGTTATCGTCCGTGTGAGCGCCGAACTCACGCAGGCCCTGTCGAGCGAACTGAACGAGCGAGTTCCCGCCGAAGTCTCTAAAGCGACTGCGGAAGCTCTGGCAACGGTCCGCCAACAGCTTGCCGCCACGGCATCGCAAGAAACACGAGACCTCGGGGAACGAGTTCAGCGGCAAGTGCAGGCGGAGATCGTTCTGCAATCGGAAGCGTGGCGGGAAGAGGTCGCCCGGCAGTTGAGGTTGGAGCTGTGCGAGCAATTGCCCGCGCAAGTCGCGCCCCAAGTTTGCCAGCAGATCGGAAGCACGCTGCGCGGCGAGCTGGCGGTCGAGTTTGGCCAGCAGCTGGCCGAGCAGATCGCGCAGTCGACCGACACGCTGGCGTCCGTAGTGACGCAGCGCGTGACCGCGGAAATCAC
>JBGTDH010000809.1:0-4899 GCA_041748435.1 Pirellulales bacterium | reverse complement strand
TCCCAGTGATGATCCCAACCGCCGAAATGGGCCGTGACCCACGTGGCGCCCGCTTCGACCAGCCGCCGTGCCAGCAGCGTGCTCTGTCCCCACGGGTGCCGGCCATATTGATCCCGCAGCCGCGGGTCTTCCTGGTCGATCTCGAAGGCGCGGCGGGCCGTTTCGCCGGTGATCATCTCATAGGCTTGCTGATCGAAGCGGTCCATGGCCGCGGCAGCTCCCGAGGTCTCGATGCCGCGCCGCAGCGTGTCAAAATATTTCATCAGTCCGCGGCGATCTTCCAGCCGGCCGACGCTCAGGTTTGGCGGCAGCTCGACGTTGCGAACCGCAAACTTCGCCGAGTTCGGATCTCCTTCCGTCTGAAACGGCGTATGCTGCTGACCCACGTACCCCGCGCCGAAATAGCCCGGCCGCAGACCGATGCTCATGGCATGCGGCACCGCCAGATTGGCGGGCATGCCCGGCCGCCGTGCCCCCGTCAGGGCGGTGGCCATCGAGCCGATGAACGGGCTCTTGGGCGAATTGTCCGCCCCGCTCGCCCCGCCACGGCCGGTGAGCATGTAGTGTCCGCCGGTGAAGTGATCGCCCTGATTATGGTGCAGCGAGCGCACGATCGAGAACTTATCGGCGATCTTGGCTTGCAGCGGAAACAACTCCGTGACCTCCATGCCCGGCACGTTGGTCGGGATGGGTCGCCAGAGTCCACGATACTCTGCCGGCGCTTCCGGCTTCATATCGTACATGTCCATGTGCCCCGGCCCGCCATCCAGCCACAACAGAATGACCGAGGTGTCTTTCTTGGGCATCCCAAGGCTGGCAGACGCCTCCTTGGCCCGCAGAATCTGCGGAAGACCCACGCTGGCCATGCCGGCCAGACCCAGCTGGACAAAATGACGACGGCTCAGGCCATCGCAGTATTTTCCGGAACCGCCAGCTTCGATGCGCAACATGGCAGGGTCTCTCTCACGGGGCGGGAGATTTCAGGCGGGACATCCATCAACCAAACTTGATTGGTAATGGTAACTGGTCGAACCCCGCCGAGTCAAGGTTGTGTTGGTATGACCCTCAAGAAAGGGCGTCTTACGGCAGATTGTCCTGCACTTGCGATTCGACCAGGCCCGTCGCGCCGCTGGCAACGTCGGTCAGCACGTTATGGGAGAAGAGCACGCGGCGGCTGGGGGCGCCTTGCAACGTAAGAGCCGAGGTCTTCAGGCCCGAGAACAGGTTGCCGCTGATGGCGATGTCGCTGGCGCCATCGAGCACGATGCCCCCCGCGGGATCCTGATCGACGGGCCGCCGAGTTTTGCCATCTCCAATGTACGTGTTGCCAAAGGCATTGCCGCTCACGGCAATCCGGCCGCTGGCCGGGCCAATGATCAGGGCGCGGTGATGCACAATCGGAAAACTGTTTCCCGTCACGGCGCAGCCGTGGGCGTCCCGCAGCTCGATTCCGCCGGCGAACTCGTGAGCGATGACGTTGGAAGAAAGCGTGATGCCATAACAATCGCGATCGAGCAGAATGCCCAGCCCCTGGCACTCTTCGATCATGTTGCCGGACACAACGGAGCCGTACGTGTTCTCGATCACCACGCCGTGTCGCAGGTGATCGTCGACACAGTTGCCCGTCATGCACAGATTGAAGCCATCCAGGCAGGCCACCGCATCCCGATTCTCCTCGAACTGATTGCCGGAGACGACAATATCGTGGCAGCCCAGTAACGACAGGCCGGTCTGCTTGTTGTACGTGATTAGCGAGTTGCAGACTCGCGGGTCTTCGTAGCAATGGTCCAGGCGGATGCCGTCGCCGCCGTGGTAACTCACGGTGACGCCCTGCAGGAAGATCTCATTCACACGCGTGGCCAAAATGCCGTGGCCGCTCTTCTCGTTGCCCGTCAGTCGCAGATCGGCCAGTTGCACGCGCCACACAAAGGCCTTGGCGTTGGCCACGTCCTTGGGGCGGATGACGAAAGCCGGCTCGCCGCTGGTGTTGGTGTTCACAAGGTGCGTAGCCGTGCCTTGCCCGCAGATCAGCACGTCGTCCCGCTCGAGCACCAGCGGCCGGCTGATCTCGAACTTGCCCGCGGGCAATCTGACGACACCGCCGGTGGCGGGCAGCGCGTCGATGGCCGCCTGAATCGACGGGAACTCGGCGGCGTTAATCTCCGGCTGCGTTCCGGCCAGCCGCGGCGCGGGCGCGGCCGGCTGGCCGTTGAGCTGAAAGTTAGCGAACAGGGTTGCGAACACGATCAGACAACCGAGGACAGTGAGAAATCGTTGCATGGCAGGCTCGAAAAGGTTGAGGGAAGCAAGGACGGCGTGGCGAGGCTTTGAGTGTAACTCACCTGCTCGGCATCGTCATGCCAGTGGCACAAGCGGGCGGCGTCGGCTACGCTCGGGGCATGAGTGAGCATCCCTCTTATCTGCGCGTGTTCGGCACGTTTGCCCGCAATAGCCTGGTGCGGGATTTGTCTTTCCGGTCGAACTTCGTGATCGATGCGGTCTCCAGTCTCACCTGGATGCTGATGAACCTGGGTTTTTACTTCTTGATCTTCAGCTATACCGATTCCATCGGCTACCAGACCGGCTGGGGGAAGTTCCAGTTCTTTGTGTTCCTTTCCACCACGCTGTTTGTGAACAGCTTGGTTCAGGCGTTCTTCATGCCCAACGCAGAGGAGTTCAGCGAGCTGATTCGCACCGGCCAGTTGGACTTTGCCCTGCTCAAGCCGATCGATACGCAGTTTCTGATCTCGCTGGGTAAGATCGAGTTTTCGGCGCTGGCCAACTTCGGCTTTGCCGGCGTGCTGATGAGCTACTCTCTGTGGCAACTCCATCGCGCGGGAGAGATCGCTTTGACTGTGACGCAAGTCGTGCTCTATCCGCTGTATGTGCTGTGCGGCGTGGGCATTCTTTACAGCCTGATGATCGCCCTGGCGGCCACCAGCATCTGGCTGGGACGCAACCAGAGCCTGTACGACTTCTGGTTTTACATCACCAACTTCTCCCGCTACCCGATGGAAATCTATCGCGGCCCCGTCGGCCTGCCGGTGCAGAAGTTCTTTACGTTTGTCGTGCCCGTGCTGATTGTGGTGAACGTGCCGGCGCGGCTGTTGGCTTGGCCGCTGGAGCAACAGAACAAGTCGCTGGCCGCGTTTGCCTTGCTGGCCACGTTTGCCAGCCTCTTGGCCAGCCGCTGGATCTTTATCCGCGCGTTGTACAGCTATCGCAGCGCAAGTAGCTGAGGGTTGCGACATGGGAAGGCGGAATGAGTTAAGCGTCGTGCGTGGCGTCCGATCCGGACTCAGCACCGCCAGGGTTATTGAGTATCCGGATAATTCGCCGCGCCAACGGCTCCTTGATTTCGCGGTGCCGCGGAACGGCTTGAGCAAGCCCAGTCGACGGGTTCCGGTACCAGTCGTGCTTGGCGCCATGCCGCACCAGCACGCACCCGAATCTTGGATCGCGCGGATCAGGTCCACTCGCTTCATGGGATGACCAATTCCCCGACTTTACGAGTACCCGGGACGTGTCCCCCGGCCAAGTCGAGGTACAAGTCCTTGAGGTGTTCGAGCAAGTCGTCGAGGGTCTCTCCCTGCGTCCAGTAGTCCGGGTAGTCCTGTAGATACCCGAGCCAAGCGTCTTCCTCCTGCCAGTGGACGTATTTGACCGTTTGCATCGTCGCTCCTCCGATACGGATACCACGCAGCGTGATTGTACCCGACGACGGCGCGAGAAGGCAAAGCCTAGCCACGACACAGCCACGACACACGCACCTTGCAACGCCACGCAAGTATGGCGCACCGTCAGGGCGCGAAATCGATTCAACAGGCTACTTAACAGTTCCGAGGCGTACTATCCAAATTGACCCTGAAACCCTCGAACCTCACGTGGCGACAATTCATAATCGAGGCGCGGTTGTAGTTCGTAAACGACATGGTCGCAGCCCGCATCAAATGGGAACTTTCCTTTGCTGTCCGGCCAAAATGCCTGCATCGCTTCAAGCTCTCCGATGCGCCCAATGTTGGTTAGGAATCCCATCGCGTAACCGAGATGCAAGGGGTGTTGCGTCGGATGAACAGTTCGAAATCCTACCCGGTGTTCTTCATCACCTATTGCCAGGCTGTAGACTCCCGGCTCCGAGTACGACCGGCCTGCGCGGATGTTACGGACGAGTCCCGACAACAGCGCACGCGCACTGCCAGGATCAACTCCGAACAGTATGATCTCCGGATGCGACAGGGATTCCATCAGGCCAATCGTATAAAGAAACGGCGGCTTATGGTCGCTGACACTAGCCAGGAACCAGCCATGTTGCCGGACATTCGCAGCGATTTCTTCATCCATCCGAAGCGCCACCACGTCTTCAGGTCACGCTCTCTATTGCGGTCGACGAAATGAGTCGCAGTCGACGGTCCGGCGCGTCTACACCCTCGTGCAGTGTAACGTGAGACCAGGTTGAGAGGTGGCTGGTCGCAACGGCAGCCACCCGGGCTGCGCATCGGTCAAGCGAGGCGGTAAGTGATACCAGTCGAACCTTCTCTATTGTAAGCGATTGCGAGCTTCACGATCGCACCTGCACGATTACGCCGTGCGTCATACAACGTCCATCCGTCCTCAAGGCCGCTCGGACCGAGGATCTCGTACCCATCAAGTAGGAAGCCCTTCCATTGGTCCCGTCGAAGCTTGTCACATTGCCATTGAGTGACGGCGGCGTCGGCAACAAGGAATGCGCAAAAGGCATCAAATGGATCCGGCGCAATATTAGACGGAACATAGCTAGCTAGTGCCCGTCCGGAAATGGGTGGCGCACCGTATTTTTGGGGTTAGCAGGCGGGCGGGTCACGCGGAAGATGAACAAAGATGACCAAATCGCATGATGCGAGGCGATTTCGGATCGTCGAT
>JBGTDH010000808.1:0-2475 GCA_041748435.1 Pirellulales bacterium | reverse complement strand
GTAGGTGCCGTTGAGCGAGTCGAAGTCTTTTACCACCAGCACGCCGTCGCGTTCGAAGATTTCGCAATGCTGTCGGCTGACTTTGGGATGCGCCACCGTCAGGTCGGCTTTGCGGCTGCGGCCGATGGTGGTGGGAAGCTTTAGCTTGATCTCGCTCTTGTTGGCCTTTCCGCCGATAACAATCAGTTTCGCTTCCATCATTGCACTTTGCGCAACATGACCACGGCGGCTTCCAGAGGGTCTGATTTGACTATAACTGCGACGCGTAGAGGCCGCAATGAGCGGTGCATCCCGCCGCGCCGCTTTGCCGGTCCCCCTTCAGCGGCGGCGGCCATCGCGGTAAGATTGCAGGGCTATATTCGACGCAGGACGGCCTGGCGTCCCACGGGATCTCAACATTCGGGAGCAGCCATGCAAATGGAGGGCGTTCTGGCCGTAGTGCTGGCCGGCGGCAAGGGATCTCGCTTGGAGCCGCTGACGCGGGATCGCGCCAAGCCGGCCGTTCCCTTCGGCGGGGCTTACCGCATCATCGATTTCACGCTCTCCAACTGCCTCAACAGCGGCATGCGGAAGATGCTGGTTCTCACGCAGTACAAGGCCCTAAGCCTGGACCGGCACATTCAAGTCGGGTGGCGGAAGTTCCTGTGCCACGAGATGGGCGAGTTTATCGATGTTGCCCCGCCCCAGCAGCGCATCGACGAGCACTGGTATCAAGGCACGGCCGATGCCGTTTATCAGAACATTTACGCGCTGGAGAAAGAGCGCCCAGATTATGTGGTGATTCTGGCGGGCGACCATATTTATAAGATGAACTATAAGGCCCTGGTCGATTTTCACCGCGACAACGGCGCCGATGTAACCGTGGCTGCCCTGCGCGTTGACGCCTCGGCCGCCGCCTACCAATTCGGCGTGATGGAGGTCGACAACACCTGGCGCATCGTCGGCTTTGAGGAGAAGCCCGCCAAGCCCAAGACCATTCCGGGAGAGCCGGGCAAGGCCCTGGCGTCGATGGGCGTCTATGTCTTCAGCGCCCGCTTCCTGTTCGAGCAGCTCTGCCTGGATGCCACGCGCAACGACAGCCAGCACGATTTCGGCCGCAACGTCATTCCCGCCATCATCGATACCCATCGCGTGCTGGCCTTCCCCTTCCTGGACGAAAACCGCAAGCTGGACGCCTACTGGCGAGACGTGGGCACGCTGGATGCCTACTTCGAGGCCAACATGGACCTCGTCTCCGTCGATCCGCAACTGAACATGTACGACGAGCGCTGGCCCATCCGCACGTACAACCCCAGCGTCCCGCCTCCCAAGTTCGTCTTCGCCGAGGAGATGCCCGGCGGTCGCCGCGGGCAAGCGTTGGACAGTATCGTCTGCAGCGGGACCGTTCTTTCCGGCGGAACCGTCGAGCGATCCATCGTGGGCGCCCGCTGCCGCGTGAACAGTTACGCCCATGTGGAAGACAGTATCTTGTTCGAGGGAGTCGACATCGGCCGCCACGCTCGCGTGCGGCGGGCCATTATCGACAAGGGGGTGCATATTCCGGCCGGCGCGCAGATCGGGTTCGATTACGAGCACGACCGCCAGCGGGGCTTCGTCGTCAGCGATCACGGCGTCGTCGTGATTGCCAAAGCCGACGGCGCCGAACACTTCCACGAACCCGAACGCACGCGTCATTAGCGCTTTGTCAAATCTTCATTTTTAAGGTTCGACTGGATCTAATAACCCGAACACGTAAGCGAGGGAATGCGGCCACAGACGCGTCCTTCACCGGCCTCTACGCGGGAGTGAGACGCGCTGTTTCCGGGTCACAGCGGAAGCCGCCAATGGTCCCCTCCTTGATTTTCTGAATCGCCTCACCCCTCTCGCCGTAGTCGAAACCGGGCGTGGCGAAGTTCGTCGGGTGCTTCGGCCGGAACTCAAACCGCGGCGCCAGCACCTGTTCCATCAACAGGCTGGCCGCGATTGCCTTAAGCATATCGTTCGCCGCTTCGGTCACCGTCGCCTGGCTGGCGCCCGCGACGCGCCGGGCAAAACGCGGGCAAGGGCGTATTTGACTTGACCGAAACGGCGGGTAGGGAGATGGTCCGCGGCTCGATTGAAGGAGGCTTACGCGTCGGCGGCCTTCGGCTTGCGCTTGGCTGGCTTTTTCGCGGCGGACTGTTTGGCGGTCATCTCGGTGTACATCTCGAACAGCCTTTCCAGACGCTCGGTGTCGTTCTTGAAGCGCCGGCCGATGTAGATGCGCTCCAGCGTCTCGTCGTTGCGGTCGTGGGCGGCGCGCTCCAGCAGGGTTTGCCACAGATGAACACGGATGAACACAGATGGGAGGAGGAGGCTGAACAGGCATGACGAAGCAGTTTCTGATCTGTGTGCATCGGTGTTCATCTGTGGCCAATTCGTCCGCGGCTCGATGGAAGATGAAGCAAGCGGCGGGCGGTGCGCAGGATCTCCCCGCGCTGCGGACTGCGATGTTTA
>JBGTDH010000807.1:0-3543 GCA_041748435.1 Pirellulales bacterium | reverse complement strand
GACCCGCCCCTGCCCCGGCATCGACTTCCTGAGCAGCAGCCACTTCCCGGCCGAGTAC
Organism: Pirellulales bacterium; assembly: GCA_041748435.1. Lineage (GTDB taxonomy): Bacteria > Planctomycetota > Planctomycetia > Pirellulales > JBGTDH01 > JBGTDH01. The sequence goes on along the minus strand of JBGTDH010000807.1, from coordinate 3,485 downwards.
CAGGGCAACCTGCTCGTCGGCAACGTCATCGGCGTGCAGGGCATCCTGCGGTACAAGCTGAACGACAAGGGCGGCAGTTTCGGCGCCACCGAGCTGCCGCCGGTCGTCACCAGCACCGACCCCAACTTCCGGCCGAGCGACCTGAAGACCGGGCCGGACGGGGCCGTGTACTTCCTCGACTGGCACAACCCGATCATCGGCCACATGCAGCACAACTTGCGGGATCCCAACCGCAATAAGACGCAAGGCCGCGTCTATCGGGTCACGCACCAGGGTCGGCCGTTGTCAAAGCCCCCCAAGATCGCCGGCGAATCGATCGTGAGGCTGCTGGAGGTGCTCAAGCATCCGGAAGATCGTGTGCGGTATCGAGCGCGCATCGAGCTGAGCGGCCGGGACACCAAAGACGTGCTGGCCGCCGTGGATCGTTGGACGCGGTCGCTTGAGAAGCAGCACAGCGAGTACGAGCACCAGATGCTCGAGGCCCTATGGGTGCATCAGCATCACAACGACGTGAACATCCCGCTGTTGGAGCGAACGCTCAAGTCGCCGGACTTCCGGGCTCGTACGGCGGCGGCCCGCGTGCTGTGCTACTGGCGGGATCGCGTATCGAACTCGCTTGATCTGTTCCGCCGGCTGGCGGCCGATGAGCATCCGCGCGTGCGATTGGAAGCGGTGCGGGCGGCCAGCTTCTACAACCTGCCCGAGGCGGTCGAGATTCCCGAGATTGCGGCCGAGCAGCCGCTGGATGTGTATCTCGATTTTGTGCGTGGCGAGACGATGAAAACGCTCGAGCCGATCTTCAAGCAGGCCGTGGCGGAGGGACGCGAGATCGCCTTCACCAGCGACATCGGCGCGAGGTTCCTGTTGCGAAATGTGAGCACGGAGCAACTGCTGAAGAAGCCCCGCAATCGCGCGGTCTTTCTGGAGATGCTCCATCGGCCCGGCCTGCAAGACGAGCAGCGCCGCGAGGCCGTGCAAGGCCTGGCGAAGTTGAATCAACAGGCCGAGCTGGCCGTGGTGATGGACGCCATCCGCTTTCTGGATGCCAAATCGGAGAAGTCCGATGTCAGCGTGGTGTTCGATCTCGTGCGGCAGCTCACCAGCCGCCGTGTCGCAGAATTGGCCACCGCGCGGGCCGAGATCGAGAAGCTGGCCACCAGTGCCCAGCAGCCCGTCTTTCGCCAAATCGGTTTTGTCAGCCTGATTAATGTCGATGGCTCACCCGAACGGGCCTGGGCGTTGGCCACGCGGGATGTCGGCTCGCTGGTCGATTTCGTCAACGCCTTGCCGCTGATCTCTGACGCAAGCTTGCGGGCTAGCCTGTACACCAAGATCGAGCCTCTGCTGGCCGGCCTGCCCGCGTCGCTGAGCGCCAGCGCTGGCAAGTCCGACGGAACCATCGGCCGCTTTGTGCGCATCGAGTTGCCCAAGCGCGGCACACTCACGCTGGCCGAAGTGGAGGTCTACAGCGATGGCCGCAACGTGGCCCGCCAGGGACGTGCCAATCAGAAGAACACCTCGAATGGCGGCGATGCCAAGCGCGCCATCGACGGCAACAAGAGCGGCGTCTACGCCGATGGCGGCCAGACCCACTCGGAGGAGAACACCAACAACGCCTGGTGGGAACTCGATCTGGGCGAGGAGCTGCCGATCGACAAGATCGTGATCTTCAATCGCACGGAACCGGGCCTGAGTGATCGCCTGAACGGCTACACGTTGAAGGTGCTGAATCAGGCACGCAGTGAAGTCGTCAGCCGCGAGAGCAACAAGGCGCCCAAGACCAGTGCCGAGTTCGCGCTGGCCGGCGGCGGCCCCGCGTCGACGGTGCGCCGCGCAGCCATGAATGCGCTCACGCACGTGCGCGGGCAAGAGCTCAAGACGTTCCAGACGCTGTCGAAGTTTGTGCTGGACGATGTCGATCGCTCGACGGCGGTGCGCGCTATGCAGCGCATTCCGCGCAACGCCTGGCCCAAGGAGTTGGCGCGTCCGCTCGTCGATGTGCTGCTGACCGAGATTCGCCAGACGCCCGCGGCTGATCGCACCTCTCCCCCGCTGTTGGATGCGCAGGAGTTTGCCCACACGCTGGCGGCATTGCTCCCGAGCGAGCAAGGCAAGCGTGTGCGTGCCGATCTGGAAGAGTTGGGCGTGCGCGTGATCCGGTTGGGGACGCTGTTGGAGCGCATGTCGTTCGATAAGGAGATGATGGCCGTCAAGGCGGGCAAGCCGGTGGAGTTCGTATTCGAGAACACCGACCTGATGCCGCACAACTTCGTAATCATTCAGCCCGGCTCGCTGGAAGAATTGGGCATGTTGGCCGAAGCCACCGCGCAATCTCCGGAGTCCGCCCGCAGGCAGTATGTTCCCAACTCGAAGAAGGTGCTGCTGGGGAGCAATTTGTTGCAGCCGCGCGAAGTGCAGAAGCTGAGCTTCACGGCGCCCGCGGCGCCGGGCGTGTATCCCTATGTTTGCACCTACCCGGGCCATTGGCGGCGGATGTATGGTGCGCTGTATGTGGTGGAAGATCTGGACGCTTACTTGGACAATACGGAAGCGTATCTGGCCAGCCATCCCGTGGAGATCAAGGATGCGTTGTTAAAGGATCGCCGTCCGCGCACGGAGTGGAAGCTGGAGGATCTGGCCACCGCCACGGAAGAGTTGAAGGGTCGTTCCTATGGCAACGGCAAGCAGATGTTCACGGTCGCCACTTGTGTGGCGTGCCACAAACTGGACGGCGTGGGCAACGAGTTCGGTCCCGATCTGACGAAGCTGGACGCCAAGCAGGGGCCGATGGATATTCTCAAGGAGATGCTCGATCCTTCCGCAAAGATCAACGAAAAGTATCAGACGTTTCTGTTCGAACTGGAGTCCGGCAAAGTGCTCACCGCGCTGCTGCTGGACGAGACCCCCGATGCCGTACGGGTGATCGAGAATCCGCTGGCCAAGGCCGAGCCGCTGATCATCAAGAAAAGCGAGATCACCACGCGGGCCAAATCGCCCATCTCGATCATGCCCAAGGGCCTCTTGGATAAGCTGAACCGGGACGAGATTCTCGACCTGATTGCCTACGTCACCGCCCGCGGCAACAAGAACGCCCCGCTGGTGCAAGGCGACGAGCACGCCGGTGGACATAAACATTAGCGGGACGCCCTTCCCTGGTTAATCAGCATGACCGGCCTCTTGGTGACCTTCTGGATCGCTACGGGACTTGCCACGGTCCTTGCCGCCCTCCTGCTGGCTCACTGGCTGGGACGTCTGCTGCCGGAGCCTGTTCCCACCGAGACCATGCTGGTGGGGAAGAACTGCACTGGTTGCGGCAGGCCGGTGCCCCTTGGCTCCCGCCCGGGGCAGCGCTGTCCCCACTGCGGTGTGTACTGGGCAGACGAACGGTCGCACGGGACGGGCCCGGACGCTTCCCGATCGGACAAGGCCAACGCCGGCCCGGCGATCTATGCACTGGTCGTCGCCACCGCCGTCGCCGTGGTAAC
>JBGTDH010000806.1:0-10341 GCA_041748435.1 Pirellulales bacterium | reverse complement strand
CGGCGAATGCAGTAGATAATGCCCGACTCTCCCGGATGCCGATCGATGACTTCACGCACCTGGCCCAACAGATCGCTGCGGCGGGCCACGCGATAGACCAGATTGGGCCGATCGAACGAGCCCACCAGCAACGTGGGCATTTCCAGCCGCATTTGCCGCACGATATCTGCTTGCACGCGGGGCGTGGCCGTGGCAGTGTAGCCGTGCAGCGCCACACCGGGGAAGCAATCTCGCAGCCGCTGGAGCATGCGATACTCGGGGCGGAAATCGTGCCCCCAATCGCTGATGCAGTGGGCTTCATCGATGGCAATGAATGCCAGGGGCACGCTCTTGAAGAACTCCAGCGTCCGCTCGGTCATCAGCCGCTCGGGCGAGAGATACAGCAGCTTTAGACGGCCCGCGCGAATTTCCTCGGCCACGCGACGGCGTTCGTCGGCCGCCAGCGTGCTGTTCACACAAGCCGCGGGCACGCCGCAGTCCAGCAGCGCATCCACCTGATCTTTCATCAGCGAGATCAACGGCGAGACAACCACCGCCAGGCCCGGCATCAAGAGCGCCGGTGCTTGAAAGCAGAGCGACTTGCCGCCGCCGGTGGGCAGCACCACGAGCGAGTCCCTCCCATCGAGGACCGATTGCATGGCCTCGGCCTGCAAGGGCCGGAACTCGTCGTAGCCCCAGTAGCGACGCAGCGTATTGAGCAAGTCGGGCATGCAGGCACCCACAGCAATGGGACATGTTGCGTGCGGTTATAGGTGCCATCGGAGTGGAGATCAACCAGGGCGCGGCGGGCAACCGTTGCTTGATGCCGCGTGGGCGGCGATGATTCAGGCTCAGACCGAATTGCAACCGCTTCGCAGTGAGTGAACCGTGACCGATCACGACCAGCGATTCAAGGCCTTGCTGCAAGAGTTTCTGCGAGAGTTCTTCGAGCTGTTCTTTCCAGAATGGGCCAGGTGGTTCGATTTCTCGCAGGTAGAATGGCTGGATAAGGAGGTATTCCCCGATCCACCTGCGGGGCGGCGGCTCTCCGTGGACCTCATTGCCAAGCTGCCCGCCGCAGCTCCGTCCGACACCGCGCGGGCGGCCGAGAAATGGCTCTCGTTGATTCACGTCGAAGTCGAGTCGGCCGAGTCCTTCGTCCCATTGCGGCAACGCATGCACCGATACTACACGCATTTGCGTGATCGGTACGAGCTTCCCATTTTGCCTGTGGCGGTCTACCTTCGCGTAGGCCGCGACGGCATTGGAATCGACGAGTACAAGGAAGCGTTCGGGCCCTGGGAGGTGTTGAGTTTCAAGTATTTGTACGTAGGCCTTCCGGCATTGGACGGGGTAGAATATCTTCGGCAACCTAACGATTTGGCAGTGGCCCTGGCGGCGTTGATGAAGTTGCCCGCCGGCGATCTGGCCAGAATCAAGGCGGAGGCCCTGTTGAGGCTCGCCCGCAGCGAGCAAACCGAGCAGCGCAAGTTCCTCTTAGCGGAGTGCGTGCAGGCCTACCTGAACCTGCCCGACTCGTCGGCGCAGCAGGAATTTGAGAGTCTGTTGAGCCAGCAAACCTTTGCGGAGGTAAAGACCATGGCAGTAACGTGGTTCGAACAAGGCATAGAGCAAGGCATAGAGCAGGGAAAGGCTCAAGGCCTGGAGCAAGGACAGCGTGCGTTGCTAGCGCTGCAACTCGAGGAGCGTTTCGGGGAGCTGACCCCACAGGTCTACGATCGGTTAGCACAGTATCCGGCGCTGCGCTTGAATGAGCTGGCGCGCAAGATTCTTAGTGCCAACTCGCTGAAAGAACTTGGTCTCCAATAGAGTTGCGCCTACCTCCGCGTAGGCAACTCGTGGTCGCGAACCCAATGCTCAGACCGCGTGTCCGGCTGTCGCAAACTCTCCGTGGCGGCGTATAATTTCGCAGACGCTTTCAACGGCCCCTCCCCTCGACCCCTCATTCATTATGTCCTTCCAGGTTTACATCAACGGACGGCTGTACAAGAAGGAAGACGCCAAAGTCAGCGTCTACGACCACGGCTTGCTCTATGGCGACGGCGTGTTCGAGGGGATGCGCAGCTACGGCGGGCGCGTCTTTCGCCTGGAACAGCATCTGCGGCGGCTGTGGGAGTCTGCACGTGCCATCTGGCTCGAAATTCCACTCACGCCCGACGCTATGGCCAAGGCCGTGAACGAAACGCTGGCCACCAACGGCATCCAGGATGGTTACATTCGCCTCGTGGTCACGCGGGGCGCGGGCAGCCTGGGGCTGGACCCCAACCGCTGCAGCGATCCGCAGGTGATTATCATCACCGATCACATCAGCATGTATCCCAAGGAGTATTACGAGAAGGGGCTGGAGATCGTCACCGCGGCCACCATGCGCAATCATCCCGCCGCCCTCAGCCCCCGCATTAAGTCGCTGAACTACTTGAACAACATCCTGGCCAAGATCGAAGGGCTGAAGGCCGGCTGCGTGGAAGCCCTGATGCTCAACCACAAGGGCGAAGTGGCCGAATGTACGGGCGACAACATCTTCCTGGTGCGCCGCGGGGAACTGCTCACGCCTCCCAACGATGCCGGCATCCTGGAAGGCATCACTCGCGATGCGGTGATGGAGCTGGCCGCCGATGCCGGTATCAGCGTGCGGGAACTCGCGCTATCCCGCCACGATGTGTACATCGCCGACGAATGCTTCCTCACCGGCAGCGCTGCGGAAGTCATTCCCGTGGTGAAGGTCGATAACCGCACGATCGGCTCCGGCAAGCCGGGACCAATCACCCGCGACTTGCTCGAGCGCTTCCATCGCCTGACGCGGGAGTGATTGACCTGCAGGGGCAGCCGGCAATCGCCTGCGCTCTGTTCATGTGGCCGCTGATGGCTTGGCCTCAATCCGAGGCAACCGAACCCGTTCATGTTTCGGCCGCCCTGGTTGATGCGGAGGGCCAACGGGCTGGGACGCTCCTCTCGCGATGGAGCAACTCGGCCTCTACGGCACCACGCCGATTTTTGCCACCCAAGAAAACTTCGACGCCTACAAGGTCTCCGCCTTGCTGGCCCAACGCCGCGAAGAGCTACGGACGCAATGACGGTCCCCAACGAAAACACGACTGGCACAGCGGCTGGGTTTCGGAAGCCGCGGAGCTGCTGCTGAAGTAACCAGCCATCAAAAAAAACAACGACCCGCGAGAATGCTAGAGGCAGTGTTCTCGCCACCGGCCGGGCTTGTCCCGCCGGAGCGGTGTTTGGCCACCAGAAGTCCGGATAGTAAACCCCGAAAAAGAATCCCGCCACCGGCGAGCTTGCCTCGCCGGAGCGATGTTGAGCTGAGCGTCACGCGCCAAACAGCGCTCCGGCGGGATGAACCCGCCGGTGGCGAGAAACAACGCGGCGAGGGCTCTTCTGGTTCGCAAACCGCGCTCCGCCGAGGCAAGCTTGGCGGGGACGAGTTTGTCCGGAGATCAGTAATCTAGCTGACTGGCGGGTCAGTGTTAAATATTAAATAAGGCATATCTTCCGTGCCACTTACTGCTTCTCGGCGGGCGGCTGCAGGTATTCCTCCAGTTTGATGCGGGGAAAGTTGACCAGTTGGGCGTCGGTCTCGGTGATGCGCGTTTGGTCCGATTTAGAAAGCATTTGCGTGAGTTGGTGCTCGGAGCGGTAGGTGGTCTTGGCCTTGCGCTGCAACAGGCGGGCGGGAGTCTCGATCACCAGATTCACCTCCGTGGGGATCTCACGGCGTGTGCGCAGCGATGCGTTCACCGCCAGGCGGCCGAGGCCGTAGGGCGGGCGGTTCTTGATGGTGAGCATGGTATTGAGTCGCACAAACCATTCGGAGAAGTCGTCGAATTGTGCGAAGAGGTCGGGCGTGGCGGCCGGAGACGACTTCACCCGGTATTGCATGAAAGGGCTGGCAAAAGTGCAAGTCAGGGCTTTTTGATCGAACTCTTCCGTGAATTCCGGCTGGGCCAGAAAACGCACGAAGGGATCGGTCTGCGATCCGGCCCAAAGCTGCAGGTTGCTCATGAACCGCGTGAGCTGCTCCAGCGTGACCTCGGCCTGCACTTGCCGCGCGGGATCCAGCAGCACGAATCGGCCCGGCTTGCCGCCGCGGGGGCGATCGAAGATGGTGGTCTCCGCCGGCGCCGTGAGATAGTCGTAGACCACGCCGCCGCGGAAGAGCGTGAGGTTTTGACTGACGGGTTCTTTCTCTTCTTCTTTGTAGACCCGCGTTTGGATGCGGAAGTCTTCCGCCAGCAGCGGCATGGCGGAGAGGCAGAGGAAGATGGACGCTAAGCCGCAAGCGGATGGTGTGCGCATGGTCATGTTCCCCGGGAAATGGAAGTGGAGACCATAGTGGTGTTGGCCGTTTGCCGTAAGGGCAGGTCGCGGCGCGGCACGGCCAGCGTTAGAATGTCGGCGCTTGCACTCCGATAACAATTGAGCAATCGCATTTTGGCCAAGCGTCGCACGCCATCACCAGCGTCATCATCCCCCGTACCTGGGCGTCTGCGCAGCAGCGTGCGCGCGCGGCGCGCGGCGGGCGGCAAGGCCTATGAGCTGGTGCATCCACCGTGCGCGCGCGACCGGGGAGACGATCTGGCGGAAGTGCAAGCAATGCTGGCAGCCGGCGAGACGGAAGTAGCCGTCGATGAGCTGCGGTGGCTGCTGGACGATTGCCGCGACTTCATTGAGGCCCACAAACTGCTGGGCGAAGCCGCCGCGACCGACGGGGATGCAAAACTGGCACGTGCTCATTTCGCCTTCGCCTTCGACTTGGGATATGGAGCGCTGCCGGCCAAGCTGGATGCACCGCTTGCTTACAAACTTCCCGCGAATCAGCCCTTCTTAGAGGCGGCTAAGGGCCTGGCTTGGAGCTTTGTCGAAATCGGAGAGCCGGACAGAGCGAGGTGGATTTTGGAATGTTTGCTGACGTTCGACCCCACGGACCCGTTGGGTGCCGGCGACATGCTGGCTGCATTGTAGCGCTCCTTCAACAGCACGCGGTCGAAGGCTACAATCCGGGTCCTATGGGGAGCAACACGCGACAACTCGAAGAGCTGCGGTGGCGGAAGTTTCCCGTCCTGGACGACGGGTTTGTCTGCCTGGTCGACCTGATGGGCGATGACCAATCGGTCGTGCAGGCGGCACGCGTCAGCTACGGCGAGGGGACGAAGCAAGTCTCCGACGACCGCGGGCTAATCCGGTACTTGCTGCGGCATCGGCACACGACGCCGTTCGAGATGGCGGAGATCAAACTGCTGGTGCGCGTGCCGATGGACACGTGGCGGCAGTGGATTCGCCATCGGGCCGCCAGCGTGAACGAGTACAGCACCCGCTACTCGATCGCCATTGATGCCGCGCAGCGCACCGCGGCCGACGAGTGGCGGACTCAAGCGGCCAGTAATCGGCAGGGGAGTGGAGAGGCGTTGCCGGCCGAGATCGGCAAGCAGCTTACCGCGGAAGAGGCCGAGTTTCAGTCCGGCGCTCGGGCCCTCTATGAACGACGAATCGAACGAGGAGTCGCGCGGGAGCAAGCTCGCAAGGATCTGCCGCTGGCCACGTACACGGAGGCCTACTGGAAGATCGACCTGCATAATCTGCTGCACTTCCTGGCGCTGCGGATGGACAGCCACGCGCAGTTGGAAATCCGGCAGTACGCCACCACCATCGGCGAGCAGATTCTTCGCCCGCTGTTCCCGATCGTGTGGGAGGCGTTTCTTGACTACCGGATGCAGGCGATGCACCTCACGCGGCTGGACTGCGAATTGATTCAGCGCCTGATGCAGCGACTGACCGCGAGCGGGAAATCCTCGGCCGATGAGGACGACTTCCTCGCCGTACAAGACGCCATCTGGGCGGCCATGAAGCGTAACCGCGAACGCGACGAGTGCCGCGAAAAACTGATCGCCCTGGGCATCTTGTCGAGTGCGGAGTGCGGAGTGCGGAGTGCGGAGTGAGTTCCGCTTCATCCTTCATCCTTCATCCTTCATCCTTCATCCTTCATCCTTCATCCTTCATCCTTTACCCCATGCCCGATCTCCAAGCTTTCCGCGGACTGCGTTACGACCTGGGGCACGTCGGCTCGTTGAGCGATGTGATCGCACCGCCGTACGACGTGATTGGTCCCGAGTTGCAGGACAAACTGTATAAGAAGCACCCGGCCAATGTGATCCGGCTGATTCTCAATCGGGAAGAGCCAGGGGACGACGAGACGAACAACCGCTACACGCGAGCGGCCAGGTTCCTGAAGAACTGGCGCAGCGAAGGGGCGCTGTTCACCGAGCCGGACGCGGCGATCTACGTCTATCACCAGCAGTTCGATTACGCCGGCCGGACGTTTACCCGCCGCGGCGTGATGACGCGCGTTCGCCTGGAGCGGTTTGGGGAAGGGAAGATCTATCCGCACGAAGAGACAATGTCCGGACCCAAGCAGGACCGCCTGCTGCTGACGCGAGCCTGCAAGGCCAACCTCAGCCAGATCTTTGGTTTGTACCCGGATCCGCAAGGCGCCACGCAAGACTTGCTGGAGCGGGCAATCGCCGACAGAACGCCGCTGGAGGCCGTCGATCATCTGGGCGTCATGCACCGCATGTGGCCGGTGACCGATGTGAAGACCGTCAGCGAACTGTCCGGCCTGCTGGGGCCCAAGCCGATCTTCATTGCCGATGGGCATCATCGCTACGAAACGGCCTGCAACTACCGCGACGAGCTGGCCGCGGGCGGGAAGCTGGATGCCAATCATCCGGCCAATTTCGTGCTGATGATGATGATCGGCATGAGCGATCTCGGCATGATCGTGCTGCCCACGCATCGCCTATTCCGCGGCATCAAGAGAATGACCAGCGGCGAACTGATCGGCGAATTGGGCGATAGTTTCACGACCCGCGTGGCCGGCGAAGGGAGCGATCTTGCTGCCACCGTGTGGAAGGCGATCGAATCTTCCGGTGAGCAAGGGACGCTGGGCTTCTACACGCAGGCCGACGAGCGGTGGGTCATCGCGCGGTTAACCGATCGCGGCCGGGAACGCATGGCTCAGGTGGCCGCTGATCATAGCGAGGCATGGCGGGACCTGGGGGTGGCGATTCTGCATCGACTGGTAGTCGAGAACCTGCTGGGCGCCAAGGATCTCCCCAAGCCCACGTATGTGCATCTGGTCGACGAGGTGGTGGAAGGCCTGGAGACGGGCGACTATCCACTGGCCGCGCTGGTGATGCCCGCCACGCTGGATCATATCGAAGCGGTGAGTAAGACCTTCGAGCGGATGCCAGCCAAGAGCACATACTTCTATCCGAAGCTGCTGTGCGGGCTGGTGATCAACCCGCTGGAGTAGTGAAACACGTCGCCTGGGGGCGACGGCTAAGCGATCGATGGAGAACCAGCCGCGGCCGCATGTGGCAATCCGGGCGTTCCACGTGAAACAGGCAAGCCGTTCTCGGCGTGCCGTGATTGCGCTGCATGCGTTTCACGTGGAACATGCTGGCAATAGCAACTGTCCGCTTTCGCCTTTCCGCTTTCCGCTTTGTTCTCTACAATCCCGCCCCGCTCTGTAGCACAGGCGTCCCGCCTGTGGCCAACAGGCTGGAAGCCTGTTCTACGGGAGTCCGAATGTGGTACGCGTGCTCTGCGTGGCCAATCAGAAAGGTGGTGTGGGCAAGACGACCACGGCGCTGAACTTGGCAGTGTGCCTGGCGAAGGCCGGGCGGCGGACGCTGCTGGTCGATTTGGATCCGCAATGCAATGCCACGAGTGGATTGGGGGCCACGCCGACGGATCGCCATCCGCTGGTGGTGCGGTTGCCGCTGAAGGAGTCGCTGGTGCAAACGGCCACGCCGGGACTGGAGTTATTGCCGGGGAGCCGTTCGTTTCAGGATGTGGAGGCGTTGGCCAGCGGGGCGGCGCACGCGTCGTCGTTGCGAACCCATCTGGCGGCAGGAATGGGAGCCTACGACTTCGTGTTGATCGATTGCCCGCCCTCGTTGGGACCACTCACGCGGACGGCGTTGGCCACGAGTACGGAAGTGCTGATGCCCATCCAGTGCGAGTTCTTCGCTATGGAGGGACTGACGCAGATGATCGACGTGATCCGGCAGGTGATGAATCACGAGCGGAACCGGCTGCAATTCGGCGGCATTGTGTTGACCATGTTCGACCCTACGCTGGAGTTGACGCACGAAGTGGAGCGGGAGGTGCGGGACTTCTTCGGAGAGATTGTCTATCAGACCGTTGTCCCGCGCGATGTGGCTGTGTGTGAAGCGCCCAGCCACGGACTTTCGGTGATCGATTACGCCCCCCGAGCCCGCGGAGCGCGGGCCTATGTGGAACTCGCCATGGAGGTGCTCTCATCATGACGCAACGCAGACTGGGTCGTGGCTTAGAAGCCTTGTTGGGAACACCGGCGCCGCAGCCAGCCGGGGAGTGGAATGCTCCGCGGTCCGACGAGGGGTTGGTGAAGGTGAGCGTCACGCTGGTGGATGCGAACCCCTATCAGCCGCGGACGGAGTTCGACGAGGCCGAGATCGGCCATTTGGCGGAGAGCATCAAAGAGCACGGTGTGTTGCAGCCGATTCTCGTGCGCCGCGCGGGAGAGCGGTATCAACTCATCGCCGGAGAGCGGCGGCTGCGGGCTTCGATCAAAGCGGGACTCGCAGAGGTCCCGGCCCAGATCAAGCAGGCCGACGATCGCGAAATGGCCGAGCTGGCGATTGTCGAAAACCTGCAGCGGCGGGACCTGAACGCGTTGGAAAAGGCGGTCTCGTTTCAACAATACCTGGAAGCCTACACCTGCACGCAAGAAGAGCTCGCCGGGCGATTGAAGGTCGATCGTTCCACGATCGCCAATCTGATTCGCCTGCTGGAGCTGCCGTCCGAAGTGCAGGACTCTGTGCGCAGTGGCGCCATCTCGCAAGGCCATGCCCGCGCGTTGTTGCCGCTGGGGGATGAGCGTGAGCAGGTAAAGTTCGCCACCCGGATCCAGGCCGAAGGGCTTTCCGTGCGGGCCACGGAAGCGGCCGTACAGGAGTTGGTGCGCGCCGCCGATAGCGACCCGTTGGAAGCCGCAGACGATGCTTCGCCACGAACCGTGAAGCTTCGCAGCGAGCATCTGGCGTCGCTGGAGCAAGACCTGCGGACCGCGTTAGGAGCGAAGGTCGAACTCAAACACGGCGCCGGCGGCAAGGGTAAGATCGTGATCCACTTCTCAGGGCACGAAGAGTTCGAGCGTCTGCAGCGGCAGTTGTGCGGCGGGTCGAAACGGCAGGCGATGTGAACGCGTCTAACCGGGGTTGGTTAACGCGCGGCCTTCACTTCGTAGCGTCGTTCGTGTCCCTTGGCGGGAATGCTCACCGTGTAAGTGCGGCCGTCGGGGTCGACGGAGAGCTTGATGTAATTTCCCTGGCACTCTTTCTCCAGGTTGGCGATGAACTCGTCGGGGGCGTTGTTCGCCGAGCCGTCAGGGCGAAGGTTCTTGTGCCCCTGGTAGATGGCCTGAATCGAGGAGCAGTTCTTCAGCGCCTGGAACGTCTCGGGCTGGCAGCCTTTCGTGACGCCGTTGTTCATCACCGCCACGCGGGGCGACAGCGTCTTGATCAAGACGGGATTGTTGCTTGTGTCCAGGCCGTGATGCGTGACCTGATACACGTCGACTTCACCCACGAGGTTGACGGGGCAGACGAGCTTCTCCTCCATGTTCCAGGTAAGGTCCCCGCCGTCGAACAACTTGAACCGGCCGAACGAGAGCAAGAGCACAATGCTGTTGGCGTTGTCGCTAATGTCCCGATCCTTTTGCTTGCACTCGGCACACACGGCGTTCACCTGCGACGTCGCGCCGATCGGAGCGATGAACTGCTGACGTGCGGCCAGGCACTTGATCGAGACCTGCGGCGCCTTTGCATCCTCTTGGGCACGCAACGTGATCTGCTCGCCCGGGTTGATGACCTGCCGCTTCTCGCACGGGAACTCCAGGTAGCCCTTGTCCGGCCGTTCGCGCCCTCCTTCAAACTCGCCGTTGTCGTAGACGTACTTAATGGGCATCAGCACGGCCAGAGTAGCGGCGCCGCCAAAGTGATCGCCGTGATAGTGCGTCGTGACGAGATGATCGATCTGCTTGATGCCCGCGACCTTGGCGGCCACCTCGAAGATCCGCTGCGCGTCCCGTCTTCCCGGGTTTCCCGTATCGACCAGGACCGACTCCCCCGTCGGCATGACCATCAGCGTGGCCGCCCCGCCTTCCACATCGACCCAATAGACGTCCAGCCGCTTATCTGCCTGCCCGGAGAGCGAGACTGAGCAACAAGCAAGTACGACGACGAGCCCGGCGCCAATGATTCGCGGCATGCGATTGCTCCGAAGTGGGAG
>JBGTDH010000805.1:0-4867 GCA_041748435.1 Pirellulales bacterium | reverse complement strand
CATTGTCTCCGTTCACAATGCCGGCACGAGCGACGGCCTGTGCTACCTGGTGAGCGAGTACGTGCCCGGCGCGACGCTGGCCGATCGACTCACGGCAGGACGCCTGACTTTTCGCGATTCCGCGGAGTTGCTGGCCACCGTGGCCGAAGCGCTGGACTATGCGCACCGCGAGGGTGTCGTTCATCGCGATCTCAAGCCCTCTAACATCAAGCTGGACCTCCAGGGGCAGCCGCATGTGATGGATTTCGGTCTGGCCAAACGCGATGCGGGCGAAATCACGATGACCATGCATGGCCAGGTGCTGGGCACGCCGGCCTACATGTCGCCCGAGCAAGCCCGCGGCGAAGGTCATGAGGTTGATGCCCGCAGCGACGTGTACAGCCTGGGAGTGATCCTGTACGAGCTACTCACCGGCGAGATCCCGTTTCGAGGCAATGCCCGCATGTTGCTGGTGCAGGTTCAGCAGGACGAGCCGCGGTCGCCGCGCCGGTTGAACGATCACATCCCGCGCGATCTGGAGACAGTTGCCCTGAAGTGCATGGCTAAGGACGGCGTCCGCCGCTACGCCACCGCGGGCGCATTGGCCGACGACTTGCGTCGCTACCTGCGCGGCGAGCCGATCCTTGCGCGGCCCGTCGGGCATGTGGAGCGAGGCTACCGCTGGTGTCGACGTAATCCGCATATCGCCCTGTTGACGGGGGCTGTGACTCTGCTATTGATCACCGTCGCCGCCGGCTCGTCGATCGCGGCCGTCCTGCTGGCACGAATGGCTGCGAGCGAGCAGACTGCAGCCGCCCAAGCGTTGCAGTCGCAGATTCGTGCTCAAGCCGCCGAGCACGATGCGCGCACGTCGGCTCAACAAGCTCGTGAAGAGTCGCAACGCGCGATCGCTGAAGGCGCGACCCGGCGGCAGGTCGTGGATTTTCTCAACGAGCTGTTTACGGAGTCGGACCCTTTGGCGCTGGATAAGATTGGCGCACGGCGCGCGGCGGGAGCCGGAGCGCAGGTTACGGTGCATGAGCTTCTCAAGAGCGCGCGGCAGCGCATCGATCAGGACCTACAGGGCCAACCCGCGGTCCGCGCGTCGGTCATGGATAGCATCGGCCGCGCCTATCGCGGGCTGGGCATGTACGCAGAGGCCGAGCCCCTGCTGGAAAACGCCTGGAAGCTGCGGGGTGAGCATTATGGACCGAACAGCTCGGAAGCAGCCGCCAGCCTGCATCAGCTCGGCTGGTTGCGCCACATGCAAGGACGCTTCGAGGAGTCCGATCGCCTGCTGCGACAAGCCCTTTCCTTGCGCGAGAAGCTGCTTGATCCCCAGGGATTGGACGCCGCCGAAGTGAAGTTCAGCCTCTGTTGGCTGTTGGCCGAGCGAACCCTCGTCGACACGGACAGACACCCTCGCATCCAGGAAGCAATTGCACTGATGGAGGAAGTGCGCGACGTCCGGGGGCGCCACTTGGGACCCAAGCATCGGCATGTGGCCGTTGCGCAGCTCGGACTGATGTACATGAGGTTCTTGCACAACCAGAAGCTTGAGGACTTCGCAGCAGCTTTGGATGCGTTGACGATACTTAGCGATGGTCAACCAGATTTTGCCAACATCGTAGCCCATTTACTGCAGGGCGCATGGATGCGGAAGTTGGGGCACAGAGCCGCGGCGCTGCGCCTGTACGAACAGTCTCTGGTGAGCGCCGAAGCCTACCTGGGGCGGAATCACCCGCTCGTCGGGATGCTGGTGGGAGACATGGCGGGCCTGGCAAATGACCTGGGAGACCAGGCGCGGGCCGAGCAACTGATCCGCCGCGCACTGGACATCGGCAGAACCCTCGAAGGAGGACACCCGTTGATGGTCGAAGGCCTTTATAAACTGGGCGATGCCGTTCGCAATCGGGGTGAACTGACCGAAGCCAGACGACTTTACCTCGAAGCTCAATCGCTCGGCGAAAAATACTTCCCCGTCGAGCATTATCACATGCAACGCGTGCGGGAACGATTGCAGGCGGTGCCCGCCGAGTAAGCACGCGGCCGACGTATTCAATTCGGGGAAAACGCCAGCGACGGGAAGCCACGCCGAGTTTCATCGCTGGAGCCGGAGCGATTAGGGTCTTGCGAGACAATCAGCCGCACGAAGACGCTCACGGCGCCCGCCGCATCGCGCTGGATGTCGAACTGTCGGGAGCGCACGCGACCGCTGAAGATCGCGTCGCAGCCCGTCTCTGCATTCGTGGTGCCGCAAGAGAGCACGTCGCCCACGACGGGAATGAGCTTGCTGTCCCAATCCAGATAGGCACTCTGCGCCACGCAGTTGCCGCGCTCATCGCAGAACTCGACAAATACTCCGCAACAAGTCACCGCTCTAAGTTCGGTCTCCATGACCTTTCCTCCTGTTGCTGATTAGGCGATCGTCCATCCTGGGCGATTCGTTGCCAAGCATAGTGCAAGTCACGGAGCCAAGTAAAGACGGGTCAAGACTACCCGTAAGTCAAATCTGATGTATCGGCGGAAGCGGCGTTGACTTGATTTTCGGAGAAGGCGCTCCGATGATGACGGCCGAGGAAGTAGGTCGCGTGCTCCAAACAGTTCCCAGGCCGTCGCTGAGTTGCCCATGCGTTTCAACCGGTGTGCTGTCATCGTGGTGTGCGGGTTGTTTGCCGGCAGCGTCGAAGCCAAAGTCACGCGGATCGAGATCCAGCGGCGGCTGCCTTACGCCGACGGCGTGGCACTGGAACGCGTCGGCAAGTACGAGCGCGTGCTGGGACGCGTGCATTTCACGCTCGATCCGCAAGACGCCGCCAATGGGCAGATTATCGATCTGAAACAGGCGCCGCGCAACAAGCAGGGACTTGTCGAATTCTCAGCCGATCTGGAGATTCTGGCGCCTGCCGATCTCGCCAAGGCCAATGGCACCCTGCTGTACGATGTGAACAACCGTGGCCGGCGACTGGCACTCGGCGCTTTCCAAACCGGCAACGACCACTTTCTGTTGGAACGCGGCTACATCGTCGTCTGGAGCGGCTGGATCGCGCAGGTGCTGCCCGGCGAGGAGCGGCTGCGGATGAACGCGCCTGTCATCACGCGGGAGAATCGCGCGGTCACGTCGCTGGTGCGCGAAGAAATGATTGTCGACGAGCCGGCCACGCGAATGACCGTTTCGCAATGGGCCAACCAGGGCGCCCACGAGCCGACCGAGGCCGGGCTGCCGCAAGCCACGCTCACCTGGAGAATGCGCGAGACGGATCTGCGCGTGACCGTTCCGCGCGAACAGTGGCGATTGGAGACCAAATGGGCCGAGTCCGAGGGCCAGCGCGGCCAGATGCCGCTGGTCGAATGCGTTCTGCCAGGCGGCTTTCGTCCCGGCTACATCTATGAGCTGATCTACGAGGGCCAGAATCCCGTTGTGCAAGGGTGTGGGCTGGCCGGCATTCGCGATCTGATCTCGTACCTCAAACACGATCGCAGCGACGACCATCCGCTCCGCTTGGCCGACGGCAACTCGGCCGGCAAGCGGGCCTTGGGCTTCGGCATCTCGCAGAGCGGCCGTTGTTTGCGGCAGATGCTCTACGATGGCCTCAACGCCGATGAGCAAGGCCGGCAGGTCTTCGATGGCTTGATGCCGCACGTGGCCGGCGGTGGCCTGGGTTTCTTCAATCATCACTTTGCCTCGCCCACGCGGCACAACGGCCAGCACGACAATCACCTCTACCCGGCCGATGTTTTCCCCTTCGCCTATGGCGATGAGGAGGATCCCTTCACCGGTCAACAAGACGGCATTCTGCGAAAGGCCCGCGCTGCGGGCGTGGTGCCCCAGATCATGCACACGCAATGCTCCGCCGAGTACTGGCACCGCAGCGGCTCGCTGGTGCATACCGATCCGCGCGGTCTGTCCGATGCCCTGCTGCCGGATGAGGTGCGTGTTTACGGCTTCGGCGGATCGCAACACAGCGCGGGAAGCGGCGTGCCCGGCACAGCCACCGTGGGAGACCATCCGCTGAACCCGAACGACTACCGGCCGCTGCTGCGGGCCCTGTTGGTCTCGCTGGACGAATGGGTGCGCACAGATACTTCGCCGCCGGAGAGCGTCTACCCGCGCGTCGACGAGCGGACGCTGGTTGGCTGGCGCGAAAACGAAAGCGGCTGGCGGGCATTGCCGGGCGTGCGTTATCCCGAGGTGATTCAGCAGCCCGCCTGGCTGGATTACGGTTCCGATTTCGCCACGCGCCGGCACATCACGCAGCATCCGCCGCGCTACCATCTCATCGGCCCCGACAATCGCGTGGCCACCTACGGCGTTCGCGTGCCATTGTATGGATCCGATAACAATGAAGCCGGCATGCTGCTGACGCCGTCGATTGCCGTACCCGTTGCCACGTATACGGGCTGGAACTTGCGAAGCCGCACCGCCGGGGCGGAAGGGGAGATGTTCGGTCTGATGGGCAGCTACCTGCCGTTTGCTCGCACGCGCGAGGAGCGCATCGCACGCGGCGATCCGCGGCCCGCGCTGTTGGAACGCTATCGAGACTTCGACGATTATCTCGCTCGCACCAAAGCGGCTGGCGAGAAGCTCATCGAATCCCGCTGCCTGCTGGCCGAAGATCTAGCGCTGGTGCTGGAGCAAGCGCGGCGCAATCAATCGCTGTTCAAGTGAAGGACATCGCATCATGGAAATAACTGCTATCGATACCCCCGTGGCCCAGACCGCGGCCGATGCCGTGGTGGTGGGCATTTACTCCGACGGCGGGATCACCGGCCCGGCCGCGGAGTTGGATCGCGCCGTCGGCGGCGTGATCACGCGCTTGCTCGAGGGCAAAGACGCCAGCGGCAAAACGTATGAGCTCACGCGGCTGCTGGCGGTCTCCGGTATCGC
>JBGTDH010000804.1:0-10449 GCA_041748435.1 Pirellulales bacterium | reverse complement strand
CCGCGACCGGCCCGCCACCCAACCGCCGATGCTGGTCGAAGGCGATGTGCTGCGCGTGGTGCAATCGAATCCGCAAGAGGCGACGGTGCGCGTGACGGGCAAGCCTGCCCACGTGGAAGCCGGTGGCATGGGCCTGCGCGGCGCGGCAATCAACCTTCGCCGCGGCGACAACAAGATGTGGATCGACGGCGAGGGGCGGATGACGATGCAGGTCGATCGCGACATGGAAGGCCGGCCGCTCGAGAAGCCGCAGCCGCTGGAAGTGCAGTGGCAGGGGAAAATGAGTTTCAACGGCCTGACCGCAACGTTCGAGCGAACCGTCACGGCCCGCACGCAGCAACAGGTCCTGCGCACCGAAGTGCTGGAGATCACGCTCTCGCGGAAGATCGATTTCGCGCAGCCCAAGTCGGCCGGCGAGCGTCCCGATGTGGCGGAAGTGGTGTGCCGCGGCGGCGCCGTGTTGGACAGCAAGACCTACGACGAGCGCGGTTTGGCTTCGATGGAACACATGGAAACGGCCGACCTGTCAATCAATCGGATCACCGGCGCGATTCTGGCCAACGCCTGGACCAACCGCGCGGGCGTGATCGTGCAAGTGCGCCGCGGCGACAATCGCGCAGGCCTGGGCGTGCCCGGCGCACCGCGGGAGGCGCCTACCACCGGGAGCAAGGACGAGGGGCTCAGCTACCTGTACGTGCAATTCCACCGCAACCTGGTGGGCGATATCAACCGCCGCGAGATGACTTTTAGCGACAAGGTCAAATGCGTCTACGGACCTGTACCGACATGGGATTCTGTGCTCACGCCGGAGCAGTTGGGAGAACGGGGCATTCTGCTCACATGCGATTTGATGAAAGTGCGCGAGATGGAAGGCGCGATGCCAGACACGCGTGCCACGGAGTTGGAGACCTTGGGAAACACCGCTGTGGAAGACGGCGCCGAGACTTTCCGCGCCACGTCCGCCACGATGCGGTATTCGTCGGAAAAAGGCATGCTCACTCTCGTCGGCGACGGCCGCCGCGACGTGGAATTCTCTCAACGATTACCCAGCGGCGCCTCGCGCAATGGCACCGCTCGCCGCGTCGATTATTGGCCGGAGAAGCAGCGTCTGACCGTTCATGAAGTCACGTCCGGCAGCGCGCTGGACCCTGCGAAGTAGCTGAGTACTGAGTACTGAGTACTGAGCGTATTACATCTTGTCCACCACCTGAATGCCCAGCAACTCCAGGCCCTTGGCAATGGTGCGGGCCGTGAGGTCGCAGAGCAACAGGCGGCTGGTGCGAAGGGCGTCGCTCTCGGCTTTGAGCACGGGGCATTCCTGGAAGAACGTCGAGAATGTCTCGGCCAGCTCGAACAGATAGCTGGTGAGCTGATTGGGTCGATAATCGGCGATCGTCTGCTCCAACGCTTCTTCGAACTGCACGAGCTTCAAGCCTAAGGCTCGCTCGATCGGTTGCGTGAACCCGATCGCGGCGCTTGTTTGACGTAAAGCGCCGACATCGACGTTTCCCTTGGCGAAGATGCTGCGCACGCGGGCATACGCGTACTGCATGTACGTGGCCGTGTTGCCGGTCATAGCCAGCATCTTCTCATAGCTGAAGGTGTAATCGCTGGTGCGATTCTGCGATAGATCGGCGTATTTCAAGGCCGCAATGCCCACGGTAGCTGCGATGCGGCGGCGGGCGACATCGTCCAACTCCGCCCCGCCCGGCTTGCCGTCGTCGTTGCGGGAGACAATCTCGTAAGCACGGCTCTCGGCTTCGTCCAACAGGCCCGAGAGGCCGACGGTGTCGCCCGAGCGCGTTTTGTAAGGTCGGCCGTCGTCCCCGAGCACGGTGCCAAAGGCAATGTGCGTGAGCTCCACGCCGTCGTAGCCCCAGCGGCGGGCAGCGGCAAACAACTGCTCGAAGTGCAGACTCTGCCGATGATCGACCACATACAGAATCGAGTCGGGCGACCAGCGCTCGCGACGATACTGGATCGTGGCCAGATCGGTCGTGGCGTACAGATACGCGCCGTCCTGCTTCTGAATGAGCATCGGCGCGGGCCGCCCTTCGAGGAACACACAGATGGCGCCTTCGCTCGGCACAGCGATGTTGCGAGCCAGCAAGTCTTTCACCACGGCGGCCAGCCGATCGTGATAAAAGCTCTCGCCCAGTGTTTCATCAAACGTGACGTTCAACCGGCGATACGTGCTCTCCAACGCCTCGCGACAAGGTGGCAAAAACTCCTCCCACAGGCGGCGATTCTCGGCATCGCCCTCATGCAACCGCGCCGTCTCCTCCAGCACTGACTGGCCGATCGTGGGATGCTGCTCCGCCAGTGCGCGCAACGCGGGCGAGTTCTCGATGGCCGCTTGCTTCTTCCGGCGCTCGGCCAGTTGCTCGCGGGCATCGGCCAGACGCGACTCGATCTGCTTACGCTCTTTCTGAGCCGCCTTGACATTGGCCTTGGCCACCGCTGCGGGGGCCGGCAGGTTCGCCAGCGTCTGTTCGGATTGAACGACCGCTTGCTCTAGGCGCGGCAAATCGCGGCGGCCCTCGTGATAATCGACGATCTGATTCACCAGCCGGTAGAGGCGAGCCAACTCGTCGACGGCGTGGCTTTCGTACGCGGGCCGATCGAGGAAATGCTTGTAGCCATAGATGATCATTCCGAACTGCGTGCCCCAATCGCCCAGATGATTATCGCTCGTCACCTCGTGGCCGAGGAACCGCAACGTGCGGCACAGAGCATCGCCGATGACCGTGGAGCGAATGTGGCCCACGTGCATGGGCTTGGCCACATTGGGCGCCGAGAAATCGAGCACAATCTTGCGGGGTGATGCACTCTGCGTGACGCCGAGCCTCGGATCGGCGACGGCACGCGCTAGTTGCGCGGCCAGCCAGTCGTCGCGGACGCGTAGATTAAGGAACCCCGGGCCGGCGATCTCGGGCGGATGACACAGATCATCCACACTCAGCCGCGCGGCGATTTCGGCCGCCACGTCCCGCGGCGGGCGAGCCAGCTTCTTGGCCAGCGGCATGGCGCAATTGGCCTGATAATCGCCGAATTTCACATCCTGGCTGCGGCGGACCATATCCAGCAGCAGGGGCCGATCTTCGGAGGGGGCCAGGTCCGTCAGTGCTACATCCAGCCGCGCGCGTAGTTCGTGGAGCAGATTCATCCGCTCATTTAAGAGGCAACCCCCGGCGGAATCAAGGCGTGCAAGCACCCCGTAGCGGCACTTAGTACCGATAGGCCGCGCCGGCACCAGTGAAGAAATCGGTCGCGGCCGGATTGAGGCCGAACCCGGCGCGAACATCGAGTTGAAAGTTGTCCGTCACCAGATAGGTGTAGCCGCCGTTGAGATAATGCTCGGGGCTGGCGCCGGGATCGACGGCGCCGTGGGGGAAGAAGGCGAACCACTCCGTGTACTGCGTGAGACGTTCGGACCATTTGTAGCCCACGGTGACGGACTGCGCATATTCCTCGTAAAAAGTCATCGATTCGTCCATGGCCCGATTCACTTGCGTGCTGCCGGCAATGTAGCCAATCTCGCCGATGTCCCAACCGTAGAGCCAGTTCACGCCAGGCAAGACTTCCCCCGATCCGAAGGCCAAGGTCTCTTGGAAGAGCGGCGCGAACGGCTCTGCAAACCGCGGAGCGGAGGGCACCGTCATCTGCGGCACCAGGGCCATTTCCGGAAAGATGCCGTCCTGCTTGGTTAACGCGAGCTTCAGGCCCAGATACAGATCCTCCGGCTCGCTGATCGTCTGCGACACACCCGATTCCGTGGTGCGCTCGATGCCGTAGTTCCATGCCATGCGGAACTCGAACCATTCGGCGAACGCGCCCACGCGCAGCAGCGTCTCCGGGAAAGAGTGCCCACGCAACCGGACGCCGTCCTCGTCGTCCCGCAAATACGTGTAGCCGAACTCAATCTGCACGCGGCCGCGGCCCACGGTGCTGGAAGCCTCCGTGAAGTCGGGTCGATCTGTCTCCAGCGGGCCCTCTTCTTCCTCCTCGGGAAGTTCCTGACCGGGCCATAGAAAGAGGGTCTCAGGCCCCGAGCAACAGGGGCAACAGCAGCGACGTTCCCCCGCAGGAATTGCTGAAGAAAACAGACTCGCCCAACACAGCAGGATCAAAATCAGGCGGCCGCGCATGCGTCGCTCCTTGACAGCTCTACTCCGCTAGCAGCCGTGCTAGCAGTAATGTTGTAATCGGGGCGGAGGGCCTCGTAAGTTGCTCCTAATCATGGACCTCCACGTGTTTTCTATCGGTCAAACTTTCCGCTTTTGATCTGCCAAACTCTGGCGCCGGCGCCACGACTTCCATTCCTGCCGGCAGCAACGATCGCACCACCTGAATTCCCGGACCGCTGCGCATCGTTGACACAACCCGCGCGGTCGCACGGCGCGCGGCCAGATCTCAGTGCGACACGCCGTTGATCTTCTCCACGAAGCTTACCAGTGGGCGGCAGCGCACGGGGTGCTGCAGCTTGCGGACGGCTTTGGCCTCGATCTGGCGCACGCGTTCCCGCGTCACGGAAAAAATCTTGCCCACCTCTTCCAGCGTGTAGGTGTAGCCGTCTGCCAGTCCGTAGCGGAGCTTGATGATCTCCCGCTCGCGGTAATTCAGTCCCTCCAACACCGAGTGGATGCGGTGCTTGAGCGTCTCCTGGTTGATCTCCGCCAGCGGATCGATATCGCGATGGTCTTCCACGAATTCCCCGAAGAAGCTGTCGTCGTGATCGCCCACGGGCTGATCGAGGGACAGCGGCTGTCGTGTCATCTTGGAGATGCAGGCCGCTTCCTCCAGCGTCAGGCCGGCGGCTTTGGCCGTCTCTTCCAGACTGGGTTCGCGGCCGTTCTCTTGCAACAGATCGCGATGCACATTCCGCACGCGGCTCATCGTCTCGATCATATGCACGGGCAGCCGGATCGTGCGGCTCTGATCGGCGATGGCCCGCGTAATGGCCTGTCGAATCCACCACGTGGCATAGGTGGAGAATTTGTAGCCGCGCTTGTACTCGAACTTGTCGACGGCGCGCATCAGGCCCGTGTTGCCTTCCTGAATCAGGTCCAGGAAGCTCAGCCCGCGGTTGCGATAACGCTTGGCAATCGAGACCACCAGCCGCAGGTTTCCTGCAGACAGCACGCGCTTCGCCGCATCGTAGGCTCGCTGATACTGGGCCACCTGACGCACACGGCGTCGCAGCGTGCTGGGGCTGTCCAGCGTCGATTTCATCAGCAATCGCAGCTCCTTGCGAAGCTCCGCCGCGCGAGCCTGGCTGGCGGAATCGCGCTTCAGCTCGCGAATCTGCTCCAGCAGGGAATCCATGCGCTTCGAGGCCGCACCCAGATTTTCCAACAACGGCTGTAAACGCGGTGTGCGCAGGCCGAGCTCCTCCACCAGCCGGATCGCCTTGAAACGCCGGCGAACCAGGCGTTGCCAGGCCGCCCGGCGCTGCCTCATCGGCTGCGAGCGGCTGATCACCACGTGAAAGTCGCAAATGTTCTGGTTCAGAAGATGTTCCAGCGTGCGGAGGTTCGGCGGCAACAGAGCCATCACTTGCCGTTTCTCCGCGGCATCCGTCACGGAGACTTCCACCGTGCGATCCAGCCGCAGTTGGCCATCGCGAACCTTCTGCAGCAACGAGACCGCGCCGCGAAGCACAAAGTCGCTGGCCAGCATGGCGTAGCGGAAACGCAGCCGCGTCCGCTCGATCTGCCGGGCCGCCTCGATCTCCTGATCCCGCGACAGCAGCGGAATCTCGCCCATCTGCATCAAGTAGACCCGCACCGGATCGTCGATGGCGGCCGTGTCGGCCGTGCTGACGACTTCCAGCTCGTCTTCCTCGTCGGCCGGCGTGACCAACTCCGGATCTTCAAACCCCTCGTCGAGCCCCTCCACAACGTCGTGCTCGATCTCGGTGTCGCGAACAAAGGATGTTTCCTCGGTCGAAATGTCCTCCAGGAACTGCACCTGCTTGTTCGAGTGTCCGTTGCGGGGTTTGGGCGAAGTGCGGGCGACGAGCTTCTTGGTGGTCTTTCGCAAGGCGGCTTACCTCGGGGGACGCGGTGAAGAATTCTCTTGACGTGAGCAATTGAACTGATCTCTCCAAAAGCATCTGCAGTGCCGCGGGCGTGGGCCGTCGTCAGGCGCGAGGCGCAACCACACGAGGCACAAGCACTTCGGAGAGATTCCCTTCTCGCAATCCAGGCAATTCTTTCCTGCCGCCGTGGCGAGAGTTCAACCGTGTGTGGCGAAACCGCATCCTGAAGAGGGCTGCCCGACGCCGCGCACGTCCTGCCGCATAATTGCTACGACCGTCGCAGCTCGGCGGTTCGCACCGGGCAAGCCCCGCGTTGAGCTAGAGTTTCTCAACCCATCGCCTCCCTACGCATCTACCGACATGAACGCCACGCGCACGGCTGTCTCCGCTGGTCCTTGGTCGCAAGCCGCCCTGCTGTTGCAACAGCACCACCGCCTGCTGTTCGCGCCGGTCATCGTGTGTGTCCTGTTGGCGCTGTTGTACGCCGTGGTGCGAACTCCGGAATGGCGGGCGTCGCAAGCACTGCTGGTGCGTGAAGAAGCGGCTGGAGCGCTCAGCCGGCAGGGTCGCTTCGATAACATTGAGGCCATGAAGACTGCCCAGGAGACCATTGCCGAGATCAGCCGCAATCAGGCCGTGGCAACCGCGGCACTCGCCGAGGTTGGACCACCGCCGGGACGCGATGCCGAAGGCTGGCCCACGCGGCCGGATGTCGAATCGTTTCAACGGCAGCTCGGACTGAACGCGCCCAAAGGTCAGGAGTTCGGCCGCTCCGAAGTCATTTATCTCACGGTGACCGCCGTCACGCGGCCGCGCGCCATCGCACTGGCAACCGCCGTGTGCGATCAGCTCGAAGTCCGGCTCAAGGAGCTGCGAGACCGCAAGGCACAGAGCATCACCTCCGAACTGGAAAAAACCGCCGCGCTGGCCGAGCAAGATCTCATCGACGCCACGCGCGAGCTGGCCGCGCTCGAAGCCGAAGTCGGCAGCGATCTGGGCGAGCTTCGCATTCTGAACGACTCGGGCGCGGGCGATAGCAACTTGCGATCTCTGCATACGCAGGTGCGCAACGAACTGCGGCTCGCGCGGCTGGGCCACGAATCTCACCAGGAGCAACTGCGGCTCCTGTCCCAAGCCCAACAAAGCCCGGACACTCTCCTCAGCGCTCCCAAGGGCATCTTCGAAGCTCAGCCTCCTCTGCGGCGTCTGAAAGAGGGGCTGGTCGATGCCCAGCTTCGCACGGCACAACTGCTGGGCAAGATGAGCCCCGATCATCCCGAGGTGCGCGGCGCCATGACCGCCGAGGCTGCCATTCGCGGACAACTGCGGGACGAGCTCACGGCCCTCGTCGGCAGCTTGCAGGCAGATCTGCAGCTCAGCCAATCACAGATCGTCGCCCTCGACAAACAACAAACCGACGTCGTTCAGCGGCTCAATCGCCTGGCCGCTCTGCGGGCCAGCTACGCCAACCTCGTGGCCCAGTCCAAGCAGTGCGGAGAGACGTTGCAGCGTGCGCAGAAGGACCTGGCCGATGCCCGCGCCAGTCAGGCGGCCGCGCAATCCACAAGCCTGATCACGCGGCTCGATGCTCCGGTGGCCGGCGACTACGCCGAAGGCCCCGGCTCCATCGCTTTGATTGCCGGCGGCGCTCTCGGCGGCTTGCTCATCGGCGGGGCGCTAATCTTCCTTGTAGTCCCGGCCGGTGGCCTGCGCGGCCGACGTTGGAGCGACTATCTTCCCAAAGGCCGCCGCTCGTCCGATCGCCAGGCCCCGACCCGTCGCGACACCGATCGCACAACTCCCAACCCTTTGGCAAACCTACCGGGCGAAGACCGCCGCAACAGTGCCGACCGACGCGGCGTCAACGGCACTACCAGCGAAACTTTGCCGCCTCTGCCGGTTAAGCCGCGCTCCGGCGGACAATTCTAGGCCGGCAGCGACGTCAGAATCGCAAATTGCCCGCGTCGCGGGTTACAATCGGAGGGCCGCGTTGCGCCGCTCTCTGCTTCCCGCTGCCTTCTCGAAAATCGTCCCGATGAATGCCATCACTCGCTTCGTCTGTGCATTGGTCTGCCAATCGTTGCTCGTGCAGTCTGTATTGGCTCAGAACAGCCCCCACGTAGTGGCCAGCGATCCGCTGACGCCGCAGGAGCAGTTGCAACAGTTCCGCGTGCCGCCGGGTTTTGAAGTGCAACTCGTGGCCGCCGAGCCGGACGTGCGGAAGCCGATCAATCTGGCCTTCGATCACCGGGGCCGGTTGTATGTGACGCAATCGATCGAGTATCCCTATGCGGCGAAGGATTCGAGATCGGCTCGCGATGAAGTGAAGCTGCTGCAAGACCTGGATGCCAGCGGCCGCGCCCGTCGCATCGGCACTTTTGCCGAA
The DNA here is from genome assembly GCA_041748435.1 of Pirellulales bacterium. Taxonomy (GTDB): domain Bacteria; phylum Planctomycetota; class Planctomycetia; order Pirellulales; family JBGTDH01; genus JBGTDH01. The sequence goes on along the minus strand of JBGTDH010000804.1, from coordinate 2,023 downwards.
GGCTTGAACATTCCTATTGGCGTGGCGCCCCTCTCCGATGGCGCGATTGTCTATAGCATTCCCAATCTGTATCGCTGCTGGGACGAGGATGGCGATGGCCGCAGCGAGCGCCGCGATGTGCTCTATCGGGAGTTCGGCTTCCGCGATACGCACGGCATGTGCAACGGACTGCGGCGCTGGGTCGATGGCTGGATCTACGCCTGTCACGGGTTCTCCAACACGTCCACCATCGCCGGCCAGGATGGGCAGGCCGTCACCATGCAGTCCGGCAACACGTTTCGCATGCGGCCGGATGGCGCCCACGTGGAGCAGTACACCCAGGGGCAAGTGAATCCCTTCGGGCTGGCATTCGACCCCCGGGGCGATCTCTACTCTGCCGATTGCCACTCGCGGCCGCTCTACATGCTCCTGCGAGGAGCATGCTATCCCAGCTTCGGCAAGCCGCACGATGGCCTGGGCTTTGCCCCCGAAATCTGCAAGCACAGCCATGGCTCGACAGGCATCGCCGGCGTGGTCTACTACGCCGCCGATCACTTTCCCGCCGAGTATCGCGATACGATCTTCATCGGCAACCCGATCACGCATCGCATCAACCACGACCGGCTGGAGCCGCGCGGATCGACAAACATGGCCGTGGAGTTGCCCGACTTCCTCTCTTGCGAAGATCCCTGGTTCCGCCCGGTTGACGTAACGCTGGGGCCGGACGGAGCGTTGTACATCGCCGACTTCTACAACCGCATCATCGGCCACTACGAAGTGCCGCTCGATCATCCCGGCCGAGACCGCGAGCGCGGCCGCATCTGGCGCGTCGTTTACAAAGGGCAGCCGGATGATCGAGTCCTGCCCCCCTCGCTGCCGGATCTCTCACAGCTCGATCTACCGCAACTCGTGGAGCTGCTCGCCAGTCCGAACCTCGCGCTGCGCGTCTTCGCAGTCAATCACCTCATCGATCGGTGGGGAACCTCCGCCGCTGCCCCCGTCCGTACACTCGTGGCGGGCCAAAGCAATCCCGATCAACGCGCCTACGGCCTGTGGGTGCTCAAGCGTCTGGGGCAGCTCGATGCGGAACTGCTCACGCGTTTGGCTGCAGATCCCGCGCCGCTGGTGCGGGTGCATGCGTTGAAGGCCATTGCGGAGCGGGATGCGGAGAGTATCGCCGAGGTCCAACCGGGCGATCTGGTGCGCAGCCGCCTGACCGATGGCGATGCCTATGTTCGCCGCGCCGCCGTCGATGCAATCTCGCAGCAGCCGCTCCACGAGAACATCCAACCGCTCGTGAAGCTGTGGCGTGAGACCGATGCCGCTGATACCCAGTTGGTGCATTCCACGCGAATGGCCTTGCGAGACCAGTTGCTCGCGCCTGGCGTTCTGGAGAGGCTTGTCCAGGAGCAAGACTTCGCAGCCGATAGCGCCGCTCGGATTGCCGATGCGTGCCTGGGGGCCAAGACGCCGCTGTCCGCCAGTTTTGTATTCGGGTGGCTGGCGGCGAGGGACGGCAATCCGCCGCGGTTGCCCGAATACGCTCATCATGTTGCCCGCCACTTACCCGCCGATCGCCTGCCGGCGTTGTTCTCTCAGTTCGGCGAGCGAACAACCTGGCATCGCTCCGACGTAATTCGCGCTCTTGGTCGAGCCGCTCAAGAACGCGGGGCGAAGCTGCCCGAGGAGACCAGCGGCACCGCTCGCGACGTGGCGAGGCGCCTGCTAGAAGATCGTCAGGAAGCTCGTGCGAAGGAAGGCATTGAAATGGCGCGCGAGCTCCGTCTCGCGGAGCTGAATGCCGACCTGGCGCAGCTCGCTGGCCCCGAGACGCGGCATTCTGCATTGCGCGGTGCGGCGCTGGAAGCGTGCATGGCCACCGATTCCGCCGCCGCCACGCCGCTGGCCACGGCACTCTTGAACGATCCTACCCAGCCGTTCGCCCTGCGGCAGAAAGCGGTTCAACTCCTGGCCGGCTTGCAAGCCGACGCGCCGCGAGAAGCCCTGCTCGTGTCCCTGCGAACCGCGCCCGAGCGGCTCGCCG
>JBGTDH010000803.1:0-2911 GCA_041748435.1 Pirellulales bacterium | reverse complement strand
GATCTGCATCGGCTACAAGGATACCACGGAGCAGGACTTTTGGGTGTCCGGCCACATGCCGGGCATGCCGCTCATGCCGGGCGTGGTGATGTGCGAGGCCGCCGCGCAACTGGCCAGCTATTTCGTCCAGAAGAACGATATGCTGGGCGCCGATATGCTCGGCCTGGGCGGGCTGGAAGAAGTCAGGTTCCGCGAGGTGGTTCGCCCCGGTGATCGCCTGATCATTGTGGCGCAACTCATCAGGGTTCGCCGCGGAGCGATGATTATCTGCCGCTTCCAATGCTTCGTGGGAGAGACACTGGTCTGCGAGGGCAAGATCAAGGGCATCCCGCTGCCGGTGGAAGCTCTCAAGGCGCAGCAGCGCGCGAGCCAGTGACGCATGGGCCGCCGCTCGCTTCGCCAGGTCGATCCCGCGCTGGACCTCTCTCGGCACCTCAAAACGCTGGACGACATGCCGCGCCCGTGGAGCACGGCGGCGTTGTTTGGGCGCGAGGCGCCTTTGGAAGTGGAGATGGGCAGCGGCAAGGGCCTGTTTCTCTCGGCCGCTGCCGAGGGCACTCCCGACCGTAATTTTTTGGGCATCGAGATTGCCGGCCGCTACGCCCGCTTTGCCGGCGCCCGCGTGGCCCAACGGCAGTTGCATAATGCGATTGTCGTCAACGGAGACGGCCTGCGGCTGTTCCGGGAGTTTCTGCCCGAGGCCTCCCTGGCGGCCGTGCATGTTTACTTCCCCGATCCCTGGTGGAAGAAACGGCACAAGAAACGCCGCGTGATGAACGCCGCCTTCGTCGCCGATATCGAACGGGCCTTGATGCCCGGCGGTCAGTTGCATTTCTGGACCGACGTGGAGGAATACTTTCAGCAATCGCTCTGCGTGCTGGCCGAGAGTTCGCGCCTGCAAGGACCGCTCGACGTGCCCGAGCGCACCGCCGAGCACGATCTCGACTATCGCACCCACTTCGAACGCCGCATGCGGCTCAACCACCTGGCAGTCTATCGCTCCTTGTTCGTGAAGGCGACGCCGCTGATTTGAAGTTTCCTTGCGCCCTTGCGCCTCCGCACCTTTGCGTTGGTTTCCCCGGCGCTGTCATCCAGTCGGCAACGGTGATTGTCGCCGTGAGCGCGGTCCGGTTAAGATGGAGCAGGTTTCCGATCGCTCTCGCCGATGGTTTCTCGATGATTCACAGTTGCTCGATTGCTCGCGGAGTATTGGCTCTCTTGGCGTGCTTCTCGATCTTCGTCGATCGCGGTCTGGCGGCGCCGAAGGCGGTCGACTTTGCCGGGGATGTCTATCCCATCCTGAAGCGGGCCTGCTTCGAATGTCACGGTCCCGTGAAGCAAGAGGGGGATTTGCGTCTGGATCAGCGTGAGGCGGCGTTCTCCGGCGGCGGCGGCTCGGTCCTTGTGGCAGGGAAACCGGAGGAGAGCGAGTTGCTGCGCCGCATCAGTCTGCCCAAGGGACACGACGAGATTATGCCGGCACTGGGCGAACCGCTCAGCAAGCGGCAGGTGCAGACCGTGCGACGCTGGATTGCCGAGGGCGCTATCTGGCCGAAAGATTTGCGATTTGGGACCCATTGGGCCTACGTGCCTCCAGTGCGTCCCGCGCTGCCGCAGAGTGCGGCCAGCGATTGGCCGCGGACGCCGATTGATCACTTTATTCACAACCGATTGCGCGAAGAGGGCTGGCAGCCTTCGCCGCCGGCAGATCGTGCCTCCTACCTGCGGCGCGTGTCGCTCGATCTGATCGGCCTGCCTCCCTCGCCCCAACAGGTCGCTGCGTTTGTAGCGGATACGCGCAGCGATGCTGACCAGCGCGCCGTCGACGATCTGCTGGCCTCGCCCCAGTTTGGCGAGCGTTGGGCGCGACCGTGGCTGGACCTGGCCCGTTACGCAGACAGTCATGGGTTCCAGCGAGACGATCTGCGCGAGATCTGGGCCTATCGCGATTGGGTCATCCGCGCACTCAACGCCGACATGCCCTACGATCGATTCACACTGGAGCAGATCGCCGGCGACTTGTTGCCCGACGCCAGCGAGAGCACTCGCGTCGCCACCGGGTTTCATCGCTGCACGACCACCAATGTCGAGGCAGGCTCGGAACCGGAAGAGACTCGCACCAATCAGGTGATTGATCGCGTAAACACGACCGGGGCCATCTGGTTGGGAACAACGCTGGAATGCTGCCAGTGTCACGATCACAAGTACGATCCGTTCCCGCAGAGGGATTACTACCGTCTGCTGGCGTTCTTCAACAATACGCAGATCGAAGCGGACCGCTCGAACCCCAACGTGCCCGGCTCGATTCGCTTCCTGGGTCCGTCGATGGCGCTCGACGCGATGCAAGACTCGCCGTCCCAACTGGCGGCGCGGCAGAAGATCGACGATCTGAAGCGTCAAGTTGCGTCGCGGCGAAAAGTGCTCAATCGCGAATTGCCTGCCTGGGAGCAAAGTGTGGCCGCGCGGTTGGAAAGCACGCCGCAGACGCATGTGCTCCCGATCGCGGAGTTCGATTCCGAAGAGGGCTCCCCGCACAAGCTGCTGGAAGATGGTTCCGTGCTGCTCGTCGATGATGCTCCGCCGACGGACACTTACGTGGTGACGGTCCATACAAAGCTCACCGGCATCACCGGCTTCAAGCTGGAAGCGCTGGCCGATCCTTCGCTGCCGGGCAACGGCCCCGGACGGGGAGACAAGCAACGGCCCAACTTCGTGCTCAACACGTTTGCGGTGACGATGACGCCCGAACTTAGCGCCGCTAAGCCGCAAGCGTTAAAGTTATCCGCCCATGGGGCCAGCTTTTCGCAGAAGAGTTTTGATCCGGCCGGTGCGGTCGATGACGACGCCAAATCGGCCTGGGCCATCAACCCCAAGTTCGGCAAATCTCATTGGGCCACGTTTGCCACACCGG
>JBGTDH010000802.1:0-2730 GCA_041748435.1 Pirellulales bacterium | reverse complement strand
GGCAGGCGTGCGCGTGGCAGCAGGAGTGTGCGCGGTGCCCGCTGGCGGAGAGGGTGCTCGGCTGCCCGTGCTCGTGCGGGTGCCATACTGCCGCGACAATCGGCGCGAGCAGCCAACAAAGCAGGCTGGCAACGGCGGTGCGGCGGTGAGTGAATGCGCTCATCCGATACAAACGTGCAACGAGTGTTATTGCATAACGTGTGCATATTTTAGCATCACGTCTTCCGGCGGGCAAGCTGTTGGCGGCAAACTTCTGATGCGATTTGTGTGAACGCCCGATGATGGCGCTTTGTGGAGTGCGGCGGCTCGTCGCCGCTTTCGGACCTTTGGGACGGTCCGCACCGTTAGTCCAGCTCAAACTGCTTGAGGTGCGCCTCGCGTTGCTGCACGTCCACAACTCGCCGCGGATCCTTACGCACAATGCAATCCTCCAACACCAGCACGTCGATCTCCGTGGCCACAAACGCCCGATAGGCATCGGCCGGCGTGCAGACGATCGGCTCCCCGCGCACGTTGAAGCTCGTGTTCACCAGCACGGGGCATCCGGTGCGCTCGTAAAACGCCGCGAGCAGGCGGTGCAGCGCCGGATTGCGCACTGCATCGACCGTCTGCACGCGGGCACTGTAATCGACGTGCGTCACCGCCGGAATGGTGGAGCGGGGCACATTCACGCGCTCGCGCAAGTCGGGCGCCGATTGCATCGTCGCGGCCTGCTCACCATCGAGCGTCAGTCGATGTTGCGGCTGCACCGGCGCCACCAGCAGCATGTACGGACTCTCCTGGCCCGTCTGCAGATCGAACCACTCGTGGGCATGCTCTGCCAGCACAATCGGCGCGAAGGGGCGGAAGCTCTCGCGAAATTTCACCTTCAGATTGAGCGTGGCCTGCATCCGCGGATTGCGCGCGTCGCCGAGAATACTCCGTGCCCCCAAGGCCCGCGGGCCGAACTCCATGCGACCTTGAAACCAGCCCACCACGAGTCCCTCGTCCAACAATTGCGCGACGTGCGCACTGCGCTCGCCGGCGTCCCCGATGCGTTGATACTCCACGCCCTGCTCGCGAAGCAGGGTCTCGATCTGATCGGTCGAGAAGTTCGGCCCAAGGAAACTCCCTTGCTGGGCATCCGGCAGTTGGACCGCCCGCGGCTTCTCCAACAATTGATGCCACACGAACAATGCGGCCCCCAGCGCTCCGCCGGCATCTCCGGCAGCCGGCTGAATCCAGATGGCGTCGAACGGCCCCTCGCGCAAGATGCGGCCGTTGGCCACGCAGTTGAGGGCCACGCCGCCGGCTAGCACGAGATTCTTGCTTCCCGTCTGTTCATGCACTGTGCGGCTCATGCGCAGCAGGATCTCCTCGGCCACCACTTGGACGCTGGCGGCCAGGTCCATGTGACGCTGCTCGAGCAGCGATTCGGCTGGTCGCGGCGGTCCACCGAACATCAGATCGAACCGCGGGCCGGTCATCGTCAGCCCCTGGCAGTAGTTGAAATAGTCCATGTTCATCCAGAAACTACCGTCGGGCTTCAGGTCGATCAGATGCTCGTAGATGGCCTCCGCATAGATCGGCTGGCCATAAGGCGCCAGGCCCATCAGTTTGTATTCGCCGCTGTTGACCCTGAAGCCGCAGTAATATGTGAATGCCGAGTACAGCAACCCCAGAGAATGCGGAAACTCCAAGTGATGCGTGAGCGTAATGCGGTTGCCCTGGCCCACGCCGTACGTAGCCGTGCTCCACTCCCCCACGCCATCGACGGTGAGGATGGCGGCCTCCTCGAACGGGCTGGGAAAAAACGCGCTGGCAGCGTGACTTTCGTGATGATCCAGGAACACCAGGGGGCAATCTCGCCGCGGCTGCACTTCGCGACGGAGCGTGCGACGCAAGTGGAGCTTGTCTTTCAGCCAGATCGGAATCGCGCGGCGAAAACTGAAAAATCCGCGCGGGGCGTAGGAAAAGTACGTCTCCAGCAGCCGCTCGAATTTGGTGAAAGGCTTATCGTAGAAGGCAACGTAATCTACTTGCTCTGCTTTCAGGTCTGCTTCCTCCAGGCAATAGGCCACGGCCGATGCCGGAAAGCGATCATCGTGCTTCTGGCGGCTGAATCGCTCTTCCTGAGCTGCCGCCACGATCCGGCCATCCACGACCAGCGCCGCTGCGCTATCGTGATAGAAGGCCGAGATGCCGAGGATGGCCGTCATGCGGCATCAATCTCCCCGTAACGCCGGCAAGAGCGGGGCGTTCAGCGTGGCTCGCACGGCCAACATGCCGGCCGATAATCCGACCACAAGCACCAGCCCCAGCGTGACGCCCAGGGCAGACCAAGGAATTGCCGCCCCGCCGCGCAGCAAGTGCGGCAAGATCGCCACAAAGGCCGCGACGATGCCGATCGTCAATCCGCCGACCAGCAGCGCCGCGTTCTCCAGCATCACTAACTCTGCCAATCGCTTCCGGCTGAATCCCGCGGCGCGAAGCAAAGCCAGCTCGCCCCGGCGCTCCAAGACATTGCGCAATTGCACGGTGGCCAGGCCGAAGGTGCCCAGCAGCAGGCCCAACCCGCCCAGACTCTGAAACGTGCTGAGATACGTGTTCTGCACCGCCATGAACGCCGCCAGGCGTTCCGAGGAACGCTCGGCATCGAATCCAAAATCGCCCAGCGAGGTCTCCAACGTTTGCTCCACGGCCGACATCTCCGGCAGCGAAGTCTCGATCAGGAACAAGCGTGAACCGCCG
>JBGTDH010000801.1:0-12403 GCA_041748435.1 Pirellulales bacterium | reverse complement strand
GATCTCCCGGAGCGATTGGCCGATCGGCTGCGACAGTGCCTGCCGGGGCGATCTGCCCAGGCCACCTACGAGCCGCAGCTCAGTTACGGGCGGCATTTTGGCCCGGCACCGGACGATGCGCGGGCAGCGGCCGTTATGATGCTGCTCTATCCCGCCGAGGACGAGTGGCGCTTGCCGCTGGTATTGCGACCGGCCACTCTGGCCCATCACGCGGGCCAGATCGGCCTGCCAGGCGGCGTGGTCGATGCCGGCGAGACGAGCGAGCAGGCAGCCTGTCGGGAATTGGAGGAAGAGTTGGGAGTGCCGACATCCGACGTGCGGATGCTCGGCCCGCTCTCGCCGCTGTATGTTTACGGCACCCACTTCCTTGTCACGCCGTGGCTCGCGTGGACGCCGGCCCGACCCGTGTTCGTTGCCTCCGTGGCGGAAGTAGACGAAGTGATTGAAGTCTCCGCCTCCCAATTGGCCGATGCCCGTTGTGCCGGCCGGTATCATCGTCAAATCCGCGGCATCTCCTTCTCCGCCCCCGCGCTCTGCATTGGCGAGCACTGCATCTGGGGCGCCACCGCCATGATGCTTGGCGAACTAGCGGCGGTTCTCGGATCGAGTTGACAATATCCCGCGTCGCTATTCGCGACAAGATAATGTGCGGATCAAAAATGCTTGACTTCACCAACGGGATTGCTAGCCTGAGCAACGCATCTCACGTTTTGGGCACGCTTCCGATTGGCAACTCTTGAATAGGCGATCATGCGACGCTTCCTTTCGTCCTGCGTCGAGTCAAAGCTCGGCATTGTCGTCAAGCCGCGCAAACGCGCACGAACACGCCTGCCGTCATTGCAGCCCCGCATGCAGCCGCTCGAAGAGCGCACGCTGCTGACCGACGGGCTTTACGTGCAGAACCTGCGCCTCTTGAACGATACGGGCGCTTCCGCCACCGACTGGATCACCAGCGATCCCACGATCATCGGAGAAATCGCGGGCCTCAGCAGTCCCTACTCAGGCGGAGGATATCTCCAAGTCGATTATGACCACGATGGGATTACGGATACAGAAATGAACATCCCGCCGGCGGCACCCGGCGACCCACCGGCGTTTTCATTCTGGGGAGGCGGGACAGGTCCGGGAAGTTCGTTTGGCGTGCAAGCTTCTTCATCAGGGTCCTCGCCAACTCGCAAATCTCGCCGTGGACCCCGGTCAGTCTCGAGTACATCAACGAGCCGCCCCAAATCACTTCCCTGGCGCTCGTGAACGATACCGAAATCGCCGGCGACCGGATCACGCGAGACACGCGAATCGCCGGAACGATGGACGACGGCACGGTCTCGTACCTGTATCGTTTCGAGGTCGATCTCAATAACGACGCCACTGCCGAGTTTTCTTTGTGGGACTACTATGCCGGCCTGTTCCAGTTTGAGTTCGATAACGACGAGGGAGCAGGCTACCCTTACGGAGCGCAAACAATCCGGGTTCGCGCGGTGGAGTTCCCGACCGAACTGTTCGATCCCGAAGCGGCGGCCTATGAAGAATGGATGGAATCGTTTGCTCTGCGCAGCGATTGGGTCTCCTTCAGTTTCACGCATGAGCCCGATCCTCTCACGCCGCCGCAGATCACGAGCCTGGGGCTAATCCGCGACACCGGCATTCCCACCGATGGCCTCACGAACGACTCCCGGCTCGCCGGTTTCGCAGAGGCCGACGGCGCGGGCGTCGAAAGCTGCAGGATAGAGTTCGATCTGACGGGCGACGATCTGCCCGAACAGACCGCGGTCACCGGCGCGGACGGCAACTTCACCCACAACCTCGCGGGCCTTGCCGATGGTCCGATCGCCGTGCGCGCCCGCGCCGGCATTTGGGACGCCTACCATAATTCCTATGTCTTTGGCGACTGGACGGCCTTCGCCTTTACTTTTCGCGCCAATACCGCCCCGCAGATCGCGCAGATCGCAGATCAGACCATCGACGAAAACGCTTCGGCCGGCCCCTTTTCGTTCACGATCGACGATACCGACACTTTTGCAGACGACCTCACGCTTTCCGTCGTTGCATCGAATCCCACGCTGGTCCCCGACAGCGGAATTGCCATCGAGGGGACGGGCAACAGTCGCACGATCACCATCACGCCGGCCGCGAATCAGTCCGGGAGCGCCGCCATTTCGATCTTCGTGACGGATGAAGAAGGCCTGCGCTCGACCCGCATCTTCACGCTGACCGTGCGGGCCGCGAATCGCCCTCCCGTGGCCTTTGCGCAAACGGTGGGGCTGTTGAAAAACACTCAGGCCTCGTTTGTTCTCTCCGGCAACGACGGCAATCCCACGGCCAATCAAACGCTCACCTTCGAGCTTGCTTCTCAACCGAGCCACGGCACAATCACCAGCTTCGATCCCGCCACCGGCGCGGTCACCTATGTTCCGGCCCTCGACTACTTCGGCCCCGACAGCTTCACGTTCACCGTCCAGGACGACAGTTCCCTCAACCCCGCCTCGCTCACCAGCGATCCGAAAACGGTGAGCATCACCGTCGCTCAGAACAACCGCCCCCCCGTCCTTGCGCCCATTGGCGATAAGACGACCACGGAAGGCAGCACGCTGGCCTTCCGGGCAATGGCCACCGATCCGGACGCAACGCGGCTCTTCTACGCGATTCAGTTGTACGGCGCAGACGGGGAATCCATTCCCATCGGATCAATGATCAACGCCGATACCGGCCTATTCCTCTGGGCGCCAGACGAATCGGAGGGGCCCGAAGTCTACACGGCAATCATCAGCGTGGCCGACAGCGGCTCTCCGTCTCTGCAAGATTCCGAGACCATCCAGATTACGGTGGAAGAGCATAATGCGGGCGCCGATTATCTGCTTCCAAATCGTGGTTTCAGATGTTCCACGCCATGGGCGCACCGGGCGGTGAAGTTGAGTTTAACATCTTCGTTGTGGATACAGATTTGCCTTTGCAGTCGTTGACCTTCGCGGTTGTTGACGGCCCGCCGGGCCAGATCGATCCCGTTAGGCCGGAGGAGTATCCCGATTACCTGTCGGTGGGCCGGTATCGCTGGCTCGTGCCGGACGATACGCCGATGAGCACCATCGATGTGACGATCCGCGCCACGGATAGCGGCTCGCCCCAGCATACGTTCGAAATGGTGGTGCCCATTGCGATCATTGCGCCCTTCGGCGCGCCTTACAATGCGCCGCTCGCCAGCCCCGACCGCTACACGATCGATCACGCGTTCCTCGCCAACGGCGGAGTTTATTCGGGCGGCAACCTCATGTTGAACGACACGCCCGCGTGGTCCTGGTACAACGGCAACTGGTATATAGGCTACCCGTTGGGTTTCCCGGGGGAATGGGGACCGCCACAGATTGAGCTGGTGCAGCAAGCGGCGCATGGCACGGTGGTGATTAATCCGAATGGCGATTTCGCGTACACATTGACCGGTGCTCCGTTCGCCGGCCGGGATCGGTTCAGTTACCGAATCACCCAGCTTGGCTTTTCGTCGCATACGACGACGGTCGATCTTGATGTGATCAACTACGAGCCGGACGCCCTGAACCACTCTTACCATGTTGCACAAGGGGACGTGCTGAACGTGCCGGCCGCTGAGGGGATGTTGACGGATCGTAGGGTGGACGCGGAGGGAGACATCACGGCGGCCTCCGTCGTCCTCCCGCCCGCCCACGGAACACTGTCCTGGAACCCGGATGGTTCGTTCATTTACACGCCCGACGCCGGGTTTCACGGCCTGGATACCTTGGTCTACCGAATTGACGAAGCGAATCCCGCCCTGATCCCCTATTTCCATAGCCAATTGTCCGGCATCGAACATTATCAGGGACTTCACCCGGACCGGGCTCAACACGGTATCGTGACATTTCTTGTCAGCCCGCTCAGGCCGACCTCGACGTCGACTCCAACAACGACGGCTCGATCAACCTCGCGGACGATGCGATCGAAGAGAACCACCCGGGACGGATCGCGGGCATGGAGCATCTTGCCGAGGTGCGGCTGGCGATTCAGAATGAGATCTGGGGCGAGAACGTGGATTGGCTCCTGACGCTCGACTCCGTCGGCTCGGCCGATTTCGAGCTCTACGACGACGACGGCAATCTGCTGACGCTACCCATGTCGCTGAATCCCCTCGCCGCGTCTCTGCCCGACTCCGTGTGGGTCCAGGGCCTGTCCGTCGGCGACATCGTTCTCACCTTGGCCCTGGAGCGGCTCTCCGATGGCTTCGGCGTTGAAGACACGGTCGTACTGACGATCGGCGGCGATCTGGACATCCTCAGCGACGGCCCCAACGGAGGCGAGTTGAGCGAAGCCCAAGAGGACGACCCCGGCGGCTTGGTGATGGTCAACAACGACGACGATGACCACGACGGCGTCATCGACAGCTCGGACATCAACGGCGTGCAGAACGAGAACGACCTGATCGAAGTCGTCCTGCACGCCTCCGATCCGCCCCTTTCCACGGGCGAGTACTATCTCCAGTTCGGCAGCGCGATCAACGTCTGGCTCACCCCCAACCGCACCGGCCCCGTCGCCTCCAACATCAACGTCTTCCCCGTCAACGCCGACCGCATCGTGTACGTCGAAGGACTTACCGAAGGTTCTGTACAAATCACCCTCGGCTGGCGCAACGGCTCCTCCTCCGGCATCGCGCTTGACGAAGTCACGTTCACCGTCTTCACGATCGAGCACATCGTGGAGTGGCAAGACGCCGACGGCGCTTGGCGGGTGAACAATCCGAACGACGCACTCTGGGACGTAGACGAGAATCCGAATGCGAACGCAGTTGAACTCACGTCTGACGTGATGTCAACGCTTCGGTTGGAGATTAAGCACGATAGGGGCGAGTTTGTTGAATGGACTTCATTCGGACGAACTGTGCGGCATGGTGCCTTTTACAAAGCGCTTGCTCATCGTGAAGAGTGGGTAATAAACTCGACATTGTTCTACGGGCTGCGCAACAAAAAGGAGGCTTTTGCATTCGATACACCGGGAACGTACTTCGTCCGTGCCCGGCTCGGTCAACCCAATCAGCACGTCTACTCGAATGTACTTGAGATTCGGGTTGCTCGTGTGCCGCCATCCGAAAATGAGGCCGCGAGGTTGGCAACACAAGCTCCAGCGGCAATGATGATTCAGCGGGGAGAAGTCACCGATGAGGGTATCCGTGCAATCCAGGAGTTGCTTGCTAAGCATCCGAATTCCAAATGGGGTGCCCACGCACACTTAGCTATCGGCAGGGCTTTTGAGTATCGTCATCATCGTGCTGGCTTGGCGTTCGACGGGCATGGTGCGAAGGCAATCGAGCACTTGTTGGGTGTGGAAACTCGTGAGACGCCAACAGTCAGGTGCTTTTGCCTGCAGGTTGCTTGCCGTCTCATTCAGGCATCTATGGAAGCCCGAACGGCGACTGACTTAGGAGCGCTTAGCGCCGAACTCGCGCGCATGATGCCGCACGCCAAGAGGATCGGACTGGATGCCGACTTGTCGAGCGGTCAGCGCTTCTTGTCGGAGCTTGGAGCGGGAACGTCGGTTCCCAAGCCGCTGCCGTAGTGGCTGCATCAATGCGAACCGGCTATTAGGCGCAGAGACTGCGCCGCAACGAGCCCACAGCGCGATGGCAAGTCACTGTTCCACGTTGAAGCAGGGGGTGTACGGTGTGGAGTTGGAACCACCCCTGATTCGTCAGTGCCCTCAAGTGAAATGGCTTGCCCAGACTTCGCAGGGAAACCCAAAATGTTCGTATCAAGTTCGTTCAGTGCTGGGTCGGAAGAGCGAATGATACGATCTTGCGGCTTGGCGCTGGCGGCGCGGTGGCCTAGCTGACAACCTGGACGTTCGACAGCTGATTGCCTGGTCGGTGGGCGATCATAGGCGCGTTGAGCGAAGCTGCTCAGCTCGTCGCCGCGTGCTCCCGGATGGGCTCCAACGGTGTTTCCGCCGGGCCGGCCAGCACCGCCCCATCCGGCTTGAAACGCGACCCGTGGCAAGGACAATCCCACGTTGCTTCGGCTTGATTCCAACGCACCAGACATCCCATGTGCGTACAGACGGCGGAGACCATCGTCACTTCACCCTGTTCATCGCGCGAGCAGGCCACGCGTTGCCCCTGGTGCGTGATGATCTTCCCCTCGCCACGGGCAACTTCAATGGCGGAGTCTGCCTCGACGCCCCGGAGCCGATCGGCCAACAGGTAATAGGGGTAATCAAAGTTTTCCGTCAGATAATCCCATGCGCCGCGGAGTTTCTTGCGGCTGGGATCGAACAGGTCGAACCACGGGTTGTCGCGACCGAGTGCTGCGTCACAAGCCATCATGGCCGCCAAGGTGCCAAACGTCATGCCGTTGCCGGCGAACCCGGTGGCGATGAACTGCTGATCGTTGGTTCGCCCGATATACGGCAGTCCGTCGTGCGTTTCGATCACCTGTCCCGACCACCGGCGATCGATGCTAACTGCGGGCACGACCTCCCGGAACGCCTTCTCTAATCGGGCGAAGGGCGCCTCGGTATCGGACTCCTGTCCGGTCTTATGATCCTCGCCGCCGAAGATCAGATAGTCTTCCGATTCTCCCGCATCGACGCGGAGATAATAGTAGGGATCGCTGGTATCCCAGAAACTGGCCTCGGGGACTGCTCCCCGCTCGATCGATCCGCTGAGTGCGTAGCTTGTGTAGGGGGCCAGCTTCGTTTGAAACAGGGTAGCGCCGGCCAGCGTCGATTGGCCCATCAGCGGCACATGCGTGGCAATCACGAGGAAGCCGCAGCGGATGCGGTGGCCGTTGACTTCGACGGCCAGCGGATCGGAATGCACCTGCGTTACTTCGCTCTGCTCGAAGATTGCGCTGCCTTGGCCATTAACATGGGGCGCCAGTCCCGCCAGATACTTCAGAGGATGAAACTTGGCCTGCTGATTGAATCGAATGCCGGGGCGCTTGACATAAGGGGCAGTGACGAACTCCGCATCGAAGCCCAGCTTGGCCGCCAGTTCTGCCTCGTTCTGTAGATCGGTCTTTTCGTTGGAAGCGGAGTCGCTCAGCGGGGCATGCAGATAGCCGGGTACGCGTTTGAAATCGCAGGCAATGCGGTGCTCGCGGGCGATCGCTTCGATCGTGTTGATCGCCGCCGCGCCCCCCTGCCAAGCCATCCGGGCACCCTCCTCACCAAACCCTCGGACCAGCGCGGGCAGCCGTTCATCCGTCACATGGGTGAGATGCGCCGTCGTCAGCCCGGTATCGCCGCTGGCCAGCCGGCCACGCTCCAACAGGCAAACGCTCTTGCCAGCCCGCTTGAGAAGGTAAGCGGCAGTCAGCCCCGTGATGCCACCGCCGACGACGACGGCGTCAAAATCTCGATCGCCGGTCAACGTGGGAAATTGGGGGAGCGAAGTTTCTTGCCAAGCGGTAGCGTTGCGCGGCTTCATAGTTCGTCCTTCGGTTGCTGGAGTTCTCGGCAGAGCAGCACAATGCGTGCCGTCCGGAGTCCTTGGCACGCCATCTGCTTTCGTCTAGCGTGGACACCTACTCAAACTACGAGAGCACCATGGCCAATCAGCACGAACAAGACAGCAAGGCAATGGGGAAAGCCGCCAAGTCTTCCAAAAAGGGCGGGCAGAAAGTGAGCCGCGCACGCACCGCCACGCGGACAGAAGTTCGTCAGCAAACGACTCACAGGCAGGGAAAAACGAAGTAAGCCGCCGCAGATTAAAGGTTCGACGTGCTTAATGCGCCGGCGTGAACACGGCTTCGCCACCGAGATACGTCGAGACGGCCCGAAACACGGTCGGACTAACGTCTCGCTGCAGAAACCTTACTCCGCCATCGCAGAACAGGAAGTTGCATCCGCCAACGTGCAGACTGCGGAATCCGCTCCCCCAGTCCTGCCCCCCGGCGTTGTCACCCGAGGGGTCGTTGCCATCCAGTGTGGGCGTGACTAGATTGCCACGGGCGTTCATGGGTTCGTCGCGAGGATTTGCACCGAATCCGTATTGCGCGGTCACCGCGAGAACGCCACCATAATAAGGATGGCCTGTGCTGGACGCGCAGCCGGCAGCCCACGCCTGTTCGACATAGACTTCTTGTCCGGTCAGCAGGTCAACGGCAGCGCGCTCCGGCACGTCCAGGTCGCGCACGCGAAATCCGGATCCGCCTCCCGCGGCATCACCCGCGGCCAGCGTCATGCTCGTGCCATCGCGAATCTCCTCCAGCCGCACCTTGCTGTTCACGTCGAACATGCCTCGCGCGATCGAGCCGATCCGCGACGGATCTTTGCCGAGCGCGGCATTGGCCCCTTTGCAGAACGCGTAGTCGGTGGTGGCCACGACGGGCGGCAGCGGACACGCCCATTGTGCCGCTAACTCCGTCAAATCCATCGGCCGTTGCCCCGGATTGGCGGGACACGTGAGAATCCTGATCGGGAGGGCCACGGCTTCGTAGTTCTCGGTTTCGTACCAGGGCTTGGAGAAATCGTACTTCACGAAAGCCGCTTCCTGTTCGATAAATGGCAGCAGATGCACGAAGCCGGTGGAATCTCCGTTGGCCAGGTCGTCGGACTCGCTCGTCATGCCCGGCGGAAAATGCGACTTGGACTGATGATGCAGATGCAGAGCGATGCCCAACTGTCGGAGATGGTTCTCGCACTGCACGCGTCGCGCACTCGCTCGCGATTGTTGCACCGCCGGCAACAACAGGCCGATCAAGATGCCGAGAATGGCCATCACGACCAGCAACTCAACGAGCGTAAATGCGCGGCGCGCAGACATGGCAGACTCCTCTCGCGGCGCGCCCCTGAAGCACGCAGCCGACGTTCATCCTACCGAAGTCGGCCGGACAACGCACGAGAGCAGCGGGCTAAGCGGGCTAAGCCCGATCCGGCCATGCTGCGTGTCGCCGCGTCGTAAGTGGTCGTATCATTCAGCACCCCCACACCTCCACTGATACGACACCCCTTCGTATCGGTGGTTCTTGGTACGACTTCCCGGAGCAACGATAACGGATTACACAGTGCGGCGAGCCGCAACCGAAGGAATCCAACGCAAAGACGCAATGGCGCCAAGACGCAAGGCACCAAACGTTCGATACCCGCTTTGCGCCATTGCACCTTCCCAACTTTGCGTTAAATCTTGGCCCGAGACATTTTGGAGAAAGGCCCAGGTTCATTGTGACTTCATCGGTGGCACCTGTGCTGTTTAGGTTGATCGCAAGCACTTCCCTCGCGGCCGGCAGGGAGTTCAAGTATTCCAAGTCGCCGTGGCGGAATGGCGCTAGGCTAGGCGTCGCTGGCGAATCGCTACTTGATGCCGGTGCCCTGCTGGAAGATGCCGCGGACGCCGAGACGGCCGGGGTCGCGGGCGACTTTGTCGGTGATGACCCGCACGTCGGCGACGATGGGGCGCAATTGCTGCGTCAGTTCCTCGACGGTGCGGGCCGCCCGGTTGAGGTTGTTGTACAACTCGGGGTCGTTGGACAGTCGCGCCAGCGAGCCGTCGCGATTGTTGAGCGTGTCGCCGAAGGTGACGAGTCGATCGAGCAGAATCTCGGCCTTGCTCACCGTGCCGTTGAGTTTGCGGAAGAACTCATCGCCGCGCTCGCCCAGCGGACCGGTGAAGCCCTCCAGGTTCTTCAGATTGCGGTTTGCCAGTTCCAGCGTCTGGTCGAAGCCCGCGATCGCTTCGCGCGCCTCCCGCATGGTCTCCGGCAGGTCTGCCAGAGCCCGGCGAAGGTTGTTGCGCAGCTCGTCGTCGCCCAGTAGTTTGTCGGCGCTGGTCATGGCCTTCTGCACGGCGTCCATCGTCGTTTCCGTTTTGGCAATCAAACGGCTGAGCTGGCCCTCGTTGGCGTCGAGCACCTTCGAGAGTTTCTGGGCCACCTTGGAAAGCTCATCGCTGGTGGTTGTGACCGATCGCATGAGCTCGTTGAGTTGCGGCTCCAAGTTGCGAATCACACTCAGGGCATCGCGCGAGACGCCCCCTTGAATGGTTTCGCCCGGCTTGATCGGATCCCGCGGCACCACGGGCTGGTTCTCGGCGGGCTGATTCTCGGCGGGCTGGAACTGCAGCATGGCGTCGCCCAGGAGCGAGGTCCGCACAATGCAGGCTTCGTTGCTTCCGATCTGACGGTTGCCCTCGATGGCCGCGGTAACCAGCACCTGTCCATCGTCGGCAAAATCGACATGCGTGACCCTACCGATCAGGATGCCGCTCTTGCGCACGGGCGTGGACTCTCCCACTCCCATGGCATCCGGGAACTTGATGTGAATGGTGTACGTGCCTCGCACGAACGAGGGCACGTCGCCAAACAGCGCGGTCATAATGCCGGCCAGGAGCATGGTGGCCAGCACCATCACGCCCACGCGGAAGGCCTTGATGCGGTCATCCATGATCGGCCACCTCCGTCAGCCGCTCGCCCGCCTCTCCGCGGACGAACTGCCGCACGCGTGGATCTGCATGGTTTTCCAACGCTCCCGGCGGTCCATCGAACAGCACCTGCGGCTCGTCCGGTCCCAAGCGCGAGAGCGGATACAGCATCACCACACGATCGGCCACTTTGCGCGCCGTGTGCATATCGTGCGTCACCACCACGCTTGTGACCGGATGCTCGCGTCGCGTTTTGAGAATCAGCTCGTTGATCACATCGCTCATGATGGGATCCAGCCCCGTGGTCGGCTCGTCGTAGAGCATGATCTCGGGGTTGAGCACTAAGGCCCGCGCCAATCCCACGCGTTTGCGCATGCCGCCGGACAACTCGGCCGGCTTCTTGAAGATCACGCCGTCGGGCAGTCCCACTTCTTTGAGCCGGGCCAGCACGGTCTGCCGCACCTCAGCATCGCTCTTCTTCGTGTGCTGCCGCAACGGGAACGCCACGTTCTGGGCCACGGTCAGACTATCGAACAAGGCCGCTTGCTGAAACAGGAACCCGAACCGGATGCGCTGTTGCGTGAGCTGCTTGTCGCTCATGCGCGCGATGTCCTGATCGTCCAGCAGCACCGTCCCGCGCGTGGGCCGAATCAGCCCGATGAGCGTCTTGAGCAGCACCGTCTTGCCGCAGCCGCTCTCGCCGATGACCACCAGTGTCTGCCCACGCGGCACCTCCAGATCGAAACCTCGCAGCACGCTCTGCCGTCCGAACACGATCTCCAACCCCCGCGCGCACAACAGCGGCTGCGAGCGGGTCTCGATTTCGGCGGATGGCAGGCGTGCAACCATGGTTTACAGCAGCGACGTTCCTTCGGGCCAGATGGTGACGTAGATCGAATCGAGCAGGATGCCCAACAGCAGGTCGATGGCCAGAATCACCACGAACGAATGCACAAACGCCTTGGTGGCCGCGCGGCCGACGCCTTCTGCTCCCGGATCGCAATGGAAACCCCGGTAGCAGCTAATCACCGCGATGATGGCCCCGAAGAACAGGCTCTTGAACACGCCGGAGAACAGATCGAAGGCGCCGACGTATCGCTCGGAGTTGGCCCAGTAATGATGCCAATCGATGTTCAGCCGGAACACGCTATATAACGACGCTCCCACGACCCCCATGAAGTCTGCCATCACCGTGAGGCAGGGAATCAGCAGCAGGCACGCGAGAAAGCGGGGGACCACCAGGTATTGAATCGGGTTCGCGCCCATGCTGGCCAGCGCATCAATCTGTTCGGTGACGCGCATCGTCCCCAACTCGGCCGCCATAGCGCTGCCCACGCGCCCGGCGAGCATAGTGGCCGCCAGCACTGGGCCCAACTCCCGCACCAGCGCCATGTTGATGCCCGCGCCCAGCCGCGTCTCCAGGTGCAGCTCGCGGAACTGCGTGTGCGTCTGCACCGCCAGCACCATGCCGATGAACGTGCCTGTGAGCGCCACCACGGGCAAGCTCAGCACGCCAATCTGATACATGTTGGGCAGCAGCGATTCCATCCGCGGCATTCGTGTGGCGAGCCAGCCGAACATCCGCCAGGTGAAGAGCGAGAGATCTCCCAGCGTGGTGATCCAATCGATCGTCAGCCCGCCCAGGTCGGCGATGAGATGATAGATTCCCGCCAGCGGTCCCCGCGCGGGCCGAGAAGCATCAGCAGGATTGCTGGCAGTGGTGCTCATGCAGTGACTTCGCAAATGCGCGTAGTGCCGGAGGGGCGCGTCGAGACGCATCCTAGCTTTCGACCGAACAGATGCGCCGCTTGAGGGGATTCTACCGCCTGGTCAAACCTTGTGGCTGCTAGCACCGGGACCGAGTTGCTCTCGCGATTTGCACGCTGCTAGGACGGCGGCGTAAGCCGTCGGAGTAATGTAGTCCGGTCTCTCCGAGACCGGCAGAGGGTTTCGGAGAAACCCGCCTAGTGCGCCTATGAAGGCGTTTGATCAGGAGGGTGGAAGTCCCTCTCAGGCTAACGTTGCCTGCCTGTAGTCGATAGTGGTAAC
>JBGTDH010000800.1:0-6318 GCA_041748435.1 Pirellulales bacterium | reverse complement strand
TTCATGTTGGCATTTCTTATGGCTGGTGCTCGAGGGCGGGCAGGCGACCTCGTTCTGGGCCTTCGATCTGGCCGTCTGGCTGCCGCTGTGCCTGATCGGTGGATGGCGGTGGAATCAATCGCACGCCACCGTGAATGAGCCGGCACAATCCACGCAGCCGACGGCTGCGCATCCTCTGTTGGTCGGCGGAGTGCTCTTGCTGTGCGTCACGGGAACAGCGGCGTTTATCGTACGGCAGGTGCAGTTTCCTCACAGCGATAACGACGCAATTGCGATGTGGAACTTTCATGCCCGCGTGCTGTATCAGGACCCGCAGTGGAAGCAGTTCCTGGCGACGCCGCTGGGTTTCGATCCGGCCAAAGATTACCCGCTGCTTGTGCCGGCCAGCGTGGCGCGGCTGTGGTCCGCTCACGGCCGGCCGGATGCGATTGTGCAATCGCTGGTGGCGTACTGGTTTGCCGCGGGCGGGGTGCTCACCTGCTACGGAATCATCGCGCTGGCGCGCGGCCGCAATCAAGGGCTGTTGATGGCGTTGGCGCTCTTGGGGACCTCGTTCTTTATTAAGCACAGCGCCAACCAATATGCCGATGCACCGCTCGCCTGCCTGATTGCGGCTGCCTTGGGATTGGTGCAACTGCACGCAGAGGCCAAGGGTCCGCAGCGCAGTCTGCTGCTGCTGGCCGGGTTGGCGGCGGGCCTGGCGGCGTGGACCAAGAACGAAGGGCTGCTGTTTGCCGCAGCTCTGGGCGCCGCGCATGCAGCCGTGTCGCTTGTGCGAAGAGATGCGAAGGAGTATCTGCGAGAAGCCTCGCTGCTGATGCTCGGCGGCGCCGTTCCCTTGCTGTGCGTCGTGTATTACAAACTGGGGATTTCATCTTCCAGCTACTTCGTGGAAGGCCGCGCGGCTGGTAGCTTTGTCGAGATGCTGCTCAGTCCCGCGCGTTACGGAACGGTTATCTCCAGCATGGCGCACGAGCTCTACCTGATGGGCAAGGGCCTGGTGCTGATCTTGCCCGTGTATTTGCTGGGAATGGGCCTGTCTCGCGCGCCGCGGGATTATTTCGGCCGGCGGGTGTCTGTGCTGGCCGTGGCCTTGGTGTTGATGGGCGACTTTTTTGTGTACGTCATTACGCCGCTTCCCTTGGATTGGCATCTGACCACGTCCGCGATCCGCGTGCTGCTGCAGCTTTGGCCGGCAGTTCTGATCACGTTCTTCTTGAATGTGGCTACGCCGGAGGAACGCATGGGGGAAGCCTCGCGTTCGATCGGTTCGGATCATGCCCCGCGGTGGGCCGCGTAGCGGTTCAGATTCGCACGGTCTTAGATTCGCACTTCGAGCAACGTGCGCGGTTGGCGCGTGAAGAGCCAGGCGCAGGCGGCGCCGGCCAGGAATCCGCCCAAATGTCCTTCCCACGATTGCGCCTGCGTGGTGGGCAGAATGCCCCAGATTAGCCCGCCGTAAATGAGGCCCACCAGCAGACTGATGGCAACGGAGAAAGCGCTGCGATCGAAATAGCCTCGCAACATGAGATAGCCCAGGTAGCCGAAGATGAGGCTGCTGGCGCCCACATGCACCGTGGAAGATCGGCCGATCAGCCAGACCACCAGCCCGCTGAAAGCCACGGTCAGCAAAGAGACCCTGAAGAATTCGCCCAGGCCGCGAAGCATGACCAGCCAGCCCAGCACGAGAAAAGGCATCGTGTTGGCCACGACGTGGGCCAGATCTGCGTGCAGAAACGGGCACAACACAATGCCCGGCAATCCCTCCAGAGTCCGCGGACGAATGCCCCACAGGTCCAATTGGTTTGCCAGGAACAACTGGTCGACGAGCTCGAGAATCCAGATCAGCAGTACGAAGCTGAGCAACAAGGCTGCCTGCCGCTTGAGACGCCCCTTCCAATCTCGGGGCGGCTTCTGCTCGGGCATACACGGTTTCCTCGAATCGTGGCGCGGCGTGGAACACGCATTATAAGCCGCGTGCGGCGGGCCGCGAGAGGCGAGGTCTCTCTCTAAGGTCCCACGTTGAGCGTTCCCGCGGGCGCGGCGATCGGAGCGGCCGGTCCACTGGCGGCGTATTGCCCAATGCTGGCCAAGCCGGTGACGGGATTAACATGCACAGGCAAATACCGGGTTTCCGAGCCGGACCCGCCGGCCAGCCAGATGACGGTTTCCTGCGCACGCGTGGTTTCTCCCAGCGGGCCAAACTCCAACTCCGCGGGAGTAAGGCGTGCGCCTGTGGTCGCACAGACTGCTGCAATGCGAACATTCTGACCCGCCAGATGCGGCAGATCGGCGAGATCGACCGTGTGCTGCGTAGGCAGATCCGACGGGGAGCGAAACGGCGCCGCGGGCAATACATGCAGCGCCGGGTTCGTCCCGGAGTGTTCCAGCACGTAACGATTGCGATTGGCTTCGAAACGATAGAGATAACGGCTGTTGTTGGTCACCGCCAGACTGCGGCCGTAAGCCAGATCGCCGCACAAGAGCTGAGCGGTGGCTTGCAGCTCCTCGCGCGTGCCCGGATTGATGGTCGGCAACGCCAGGGCGGCCAAGATGCCCATCATCGAGACGACGATCAGCAATTCGATCAGCGAGAAGCCACGTGGTGCGTTGCGGCGAATCATTGCAAACAATGGAGACGTACTTTCACACGGTTAGTGTTTCTCGGCCACAATGACCTTGAGCGTGCCCGAGCGGAGCAGCGCATTCTGCTCTTTAAGCAGCGCGTTGACTTGTTTGAGCTGCTCGACCATCTCGATCCGCTGCTCCACCGAGTTGGCGAAGGGGGGCGGATTCTGCGTCGGCGCCGCGTTGCTCTGCTGATGAAAGCATAGCATGCACCACGCCAGCGAATTCAGCGTAATCAGCACTCCCCAGCGAAACACGTTGACGGTTCGCATGTGATTCAACTCCCAATGCAAGGACCGAGGCGCCGCGGATTGGATCGCCTCCTTTATCGGATGAGGAGGCAATCAGCCTTCATCCTGGAAATCGAGAAGCTCGAAGCGCAAGCCAGCATCGCCGGCGCCGGGAGCATAGACCGCTTGTCCCGTTTGCGGAAAATGCCCGACATGGGGCGTGGCATCGGGTGCAAACAGAATCTTGGGAGCGGGCTTGCGTCCCAACAGACTCACGAAATCGGGGAAGTAAAGCACTGGTTGCTGGGCGTTGTTCAATTGCCAGACGAACAGGCTGTAGATCGTCGTCCAAGACGAGACGCCGTAGTCCCATTCGGTTCGCGGTCCAACGGTGAATTGCTTGGTGATCAAGCGACCGCGGAGCTCAAACTGTGTAGCCTCCGCCCCCTCACGGATGTCGGTTTCGTCCCAGGCCAGCACCGGTCCGCGAATGATGCCCACCGCTCCGGAGAAGACGCGGAAGTCGTCTCCCACAATTACCGCGGGCAGGCGCACGGGCTCGCCCGTGGATTGGGTCGTGGGCAGATCGGGAGCTGTGATGGTCACGCCATTGCCATAGATGAAAACGTCCTCCGTGGCAATGATTTGCCCCATCACGCTCACACCGTTGCGCAGCTCCACGCTTCCTTCGCGCAGGAAAACCCCTAGCGGATTCGTTTTCGGATCCGGCGCGAGCGCGACGTTCTCCAGAGTCTGTGCCAATCTCGGAATGTTGTAACTCTCTCCGCCGGGATAGAGCCGATAGCTTTCCACCGGCCCCGGATGCTGCCAGTTGCTGGCCGTTTTCTGAGACGCGGTCTGCGTCGTCACGCCCAGCGCTTGCGTCACCAGGTCGACTTCGGTGGAGGACTGGTTATTTTGCCAATGCACCGTCCCGCCAAACGGGCGATAGTCGGGACGTCCCGCTCCGCGCATGGCGTTCAGATCGCTCAGGTAGCGCCGCCGGCCGCTGCTGGTGCTAGGGTAGGCATGGGACAAGTCCAGCTTCCCCTGCATCCACACCGGACCTTCGATGCGGGCCGGCACGTCCAGCGAGAACTTGTCGTCGTCCCATTGATAGACCGTGAACTGCTGCATGTGCGACCAATCCGGGGGCGCGGCAGACAGTCCCTTCGGAACGAATCTCGTGACCGCGCGGAGTTTGTGCGTGGAAGCGGCGCCGCCCTCTTGGGAGGTCGCATAGCCGGTCACTTCCAACGTCAGGCGATACGGCCAGTCGGCGTAATCGGGGCTGGAAGGCGTGAGCCGCGAATCGCCCGTGGTGTACAGTACCGTGTAAGATTCGTAGGGGCTCGTCTTCCCGGCCAGCGTGCTGTCCACGCCGGTCCAGTTAGCCTGATGCAGGTGGCCCATCGCCGCCATCAAACCGCTGAGGGCCGCCTGACGGGCATCGGCCCGGCGGCGGCTGTTCTCCTGAATCTTCAGCGTCGTGCCTTGCGTGCGCATCATGGTGTAAGACAGCGCCATGGCGATCGAGATCAGCCCCAGCACCACAATGATGGCCATGCCTCGCCGGGCTCTCCGGCGTGGTCGAAAGCAGGACAGATTCATACCGGGTGGCCCTCGCTTCTCTGGTGCATCACGTCAATTAGGGTCGGAGCTGATAGTACAGCGCAGCGGAGCCGAGAAAGGTCACCGCCTGGCGGCCGGTGATATCTTCGCGCCGCACTTCGTTGCCGGGAAACAATTGCAGCTCCATTCGCAGCCAGCTCTGGCGCAGCCCTGTTTGCGAACTGTACATGCCTTGCGGCCACGGCAGATCGGTCCACGGAATCGTGCCGCCGCGGTAGCTGGCAATTTCGGCGGCCGTCGGATGCAGCTCGGCATGGAAGCGCAACGCCGCCCGCTGCGCAGAAGCTTGCGTTCCTCCAGTGACCGCTGCCACGCGCACCAGATTCGTCAGCACCACGCGCTGGCTCTGTGAACTGGTCTTGATTAACTCGATCGACTCGCGCCAAGGACTCTGATTCAAGCTGTCGTCCAGCGGAATAGTGCGCGTGTCTTGCGGCGCCCTTATCTCCAGCAGTTGCTCCGGCTGCAGCGGATGCGGGCAATAGATGACCAACTCCGAAACCAGCGGCGGGCCGCTGGCGTTCGTGGGGATACCGCTGGTGGGACGCCAGACCAGCAGCGTATCGGGATAACGACCGCCGGCGACTTCCTGGTACACCACGGCAAATCCTGGGTAATCTCCCACCGCGGTGGCCAGGCTGATATCGCGCGTGATGCGTTCCATCGCCACCCGCGCGTGCTGGGAGGCATCGCCGTGCCCCTGGCTATAGCTGGAGCTGGTATCGACCGCCGAGGCCAGCCCGCCGACGACGCCGGCCAGCATCAACAACATGGAGCTGGCAATAAGCATCTCCACGAGCGTCATCCCGCTCGGATAAAAAGGGGACAGTCCCCTTTTTCGGCGGCTCTTTTGCCTAGTTGTGCGGCACATAGGAAAAAACTCGTGTGAGTTGGGCCAGAGGGCGACGCGTGGTCTGGTTCTCCCGCACATCAATGGTCACGATGACCAGGCGATAATTGCTGGTTTGCCCGGGGGCCAGCACCCTCGTCAGATCGGAGGGATCGGCATAATGGACCTCGACAAACTGACGCCAGGTGTCGAAGCGATTGCTGCGGCGCAGTGAGGAAACACGCCGTGAACCCCGGCTATCGTCCTCGCCGACGCGAATGCCCCAGGCATCGCACGGAGGCGATGTGCTGAGTTGGTGGTAATCGTCCAGGTCGTCAAACCCTTGCCGGCTGAAGCCGCTGCTTTCCCCGGTCTCGGGACCGAGCGTGGTTTGATGACCGCCGAGTCCCGCCTCCGCGTAGCGCCGGCCGGCAATCTCGTCCATCAATTGCTGCGCCATGCCTTCTGCCAGCATTTGCTCCAGCACCATGTCGGTCGAATCGATGGCGCTGGCAATGCCCAACAACAGGGCCGAGCCGGCAAAGGTCACAATGGCCGTGCTGACCACCGCTTCCACCAGTGTGAAACCGGATCGTCGCATGGCTGGCGCACCGGATGGCGTGAGACAAGAAAAGCGCGGCAGGGTCCCCTCAAGCTCCCAGCTATCCCTGCCGCGCTCTGAGACCAACGCCCCTCCCCAAGGCGTGGGTACAGCGCAACTATAGGTCGCGGCGGGCCGCAGTCAAATGCGGTCGGCTCGCTTCGTAATGGACGGGCAGAATTGACCCCGCAACCGCCGCCGCACCGCACTAAACCATCTCGCCCCGGATCGCGGCGGAAACGCGCTGATGCGATTATTTAACAACGGTCACTTGCGTGGCGCCGCGCGAAAGTTGCTCTGCGCGAATGTCGACGTCGAGGAACTGGCGTATGACGTCGATGTTGGTGTGGGTGTGCAACGTCGCCGCGGAGATGATGTAGCTGCCCCCCCGCGCCAGC
>JBGTDH010000799.1:0-2983 GCA_041748435.1 Pirellulales bacterium | reverse complement strand
ACCACGAACTACTGACTTCCTGTTTAGAAGAAGTCGATGCGATGCTCCGAATCGAGCGTCACAACGGCCTTCTTCCAATCTTTGGTCTGTCCAACACGGGACCGCGTGCGGCGTGGCTTGCCTTTGCGGTTCTGCGTGTTCACTTTCAACACTTTCACATGAAACAACTCTTCCACAGCACGCCGGACGTCGTCTTTCGAGGCCGCACGCGTGACCTCGAAGGCATACGCATTATGGCGAGTGGAACGATGCATGCCTTTCTCCGTCACCAACGGCCGGAGAATAATCTGGTGCGGCTCCAGGAAGAGCTGCGGCTTCTCCGGCGCAGCCACCGGCGCTTTGGCCGGAGCCGGTTTCGCCGCCGGCTTAACCGCCGATTTCTCGGTGGCCTTGGCAGCCGGTTTTTCGGCCGGCTTGCCAGCTGTTTTCACTGCGGGCTTTGCGGATTTTGATTCTGCGGCCATGTCCGTTCTCTTTACCTTCTCTTACTTCTTCCGAATTGCGTCCAGCACGGCGCGGGTAGCGACGATCTTCCGCGGACGCAAGATCGTCAGCGCATTCAACTCATGCACTGGCGCCACAGAGACCCGATCGATGTTGCGGGCCGACTTGTACACATTCACGTCGTAGCCGGAGGTGGTCACCAGCACCGTGGCGCCATCGCAACCCAGAGCCTTGATGATCGCGGCCATGTCTTTGGTCTTGGGCGACTCGAACTTCAGGTCGTCGATCAACACCACTTCCGCATCCTTAATCTTCGATGCCCACGCCATGCGCGTCGCCAATTGCAGCGCCTTGCGCGGGAGACGGTAGGTCCAATCACGCGGCCGTTTGGCAAAGATATGGCCGCCGCCCCGCCGTACGCCACTGCGGCGCGAGCCCGCTCGTGCATTGCCCGTGCCCTTCTGGCGGTACATCTTCTTGGTGCTACCCGCCACTTCGCCGCGGCTCTTGGTCTTGGCCGTGCCCATGCGCAGGTTGGACTGATACATCACCACCGCATCGTGCAGTAGCTGCTTGTTGATGCGCGGCGCCAACTCGGCTGGATCGATCTCGTAAGAGCCGACCTCTTTGCCGGTGCGGTCGAGTACAGGTAGCGTGGCCATAGCGGGGCTAGAGGCTAGGGGCTAGGGGCTGGTCCAGCCCCTAGTCCCCAGTCCCTCTTTCTTCTTACAGTATGTTGGTTGGTTTCACGATCACGTAGCCGCCGGGCGGGCCGGGGATGGCCCCACGCACGAGCAGCAGATTATTGACAGCGTCGATCCGTACGACTTTCAGGTTACGGGCAGTGACGCGCTCGTTGCCGTAACGGCCGCCCATCCGCTTGCCCTTGAGTACGCGACCGGGGGAGGTGTTCTGACCGCTGGAACCGCCGTGGCGATGCACTTTCTTCACGCCGTGGCTGGCCCGTTGGCCGCGAAAATTGTGACGCACCATGACGCCAGCCGTGCCGCGACCCTTGGTGTGGCCCGTGACGTCGACGGCCTTGATGTCGGCGAACTGATCGACGGCAAGTTGCTGTCCGACCTTGATTTCGCCGGCCGGCACGCGGAACTCGCGGACAAAGCGCTGCGGCTCGCAATCGGCTTTAGGAAGCGCCTCAATGCCGGCAGAAGTTCGCCGACGGGAACGCTTGGAATCGAGCTTCGCAACATGACCACGTTCGGATCGGCTCGCCAACCGGCGGGGCTTATCAAGATAGCCCACTTGAATGGCTTCGTAGCCGTCCTTTTCCATCGTGCGCAGTTGCAGCACTTGGCAGGGACCGGCCTGGATTACCGTGACAGGAACAACCTTCCCGTCCTCCAAAAATATCTGCGTCGCTCCGACCTTGCGGCCGAGTAATCCAATTGCCATCACCGTGAATCCTGTGGTCTGTTGCAACATGGGAGGCAGAGGGCGGGCCTCAGCTTACCCACGCGGCGTCCGGTTCATAGTTCGCCCGGGTGCGGAAAATGCCTTACTTACGACTTGTGGCCTTGATCTTGATATCCACGCCTGCCGGCAGGCTCAACTTATTCAATGCCTCGATCGTCTTGGCGGTCGATTGCACAATGTCGATCAAGCGTTTATGGGTTCGGATCTCGAATTGTTGCCTGGCTTTTTTATCGATATGCGGACTGGAGAGCACCGTGTAGCGTTCGATGCGGGTCGGCAGCGGAATCGGCCCATGCACCTCGGAACCGGTGCGCTTGGCCGTATCCACAATCTCCATGGCACTTTGATCCAGCACCGAATGGTCGTAGGCCTCCATGCGGATGCGGATGATCTCGTTACCTGCCACTACGAACTCCTGCTGCTTGTCTGCATGGGTGCTTCCAACAATAGTCGAATCGGAAATCGTAAAGATTTGTCCCCAAGCTGTCAATTGGCGTCGCGTAGGATTTCGTAAACAATCGTGTGGTCGATTGTTCCAAAGTGGCCCCGTCGATGCGTGGGGAGCAGCTACCCGCCCAGGCGCAGGGCGCACGAAGCTGGCATTCCCAAAAAGAATTTTGTTGGATAAACCGGTAAGGCAGAATAAACTAGGTGCTGCCTAGGCGTGATTTCTGGCCAGTCCCAGTCGTGGCAGTGCCACAGAGATACGTTCGTACAGAGAACCGTTCGTACAGAGAAACAGTGCCCGCAGAGAATCGGAACCCGGCGTGGCCTAGTCCTGCAAGAGAGTCTCTTTCCCGGAGCAAGAAGACATGTCGACCCATCCATCGCTGTTGGCCTCTTGCGCGATGCTTGCCATCGCCGCGAGTGCCGTGGCCGCGGAACCGAGCCGTGAGGCAGCTCGGTTGGAAACGTACACCAGGCAACAAGGGGAGACCTACTTCGCCTTGAGCCTCTCGCCCCGGGTCGCCATGCCGGCGGCCGGGGCGCATGATGTTGTCGTGCTGATCGACACCTCGGCCAGCCAGACGGGCGTCTACCGGGAAAAATCGCTGGCCATTCTGGATGTGCTGCTGGCAGCGCTGCCAGCCACCGATCGCGTGCA
>JBGTDH010000798.1:0-3619 GCA_041748435.1 Pirellulales bacterium | reverse complement strand
CACGCATAGCCGCAACTTTGTCGATCTGAAGGATCGGCTGATGCCGCCGGCCGATCAGGCTTTCTCCGCGTTGCTCGACGATCTCACCGCGCGCGGCCTGATCGACGAGACGCTGGTGATCTGGACCGGCGAGTTTGGCCGCACGCCGCGGGTGGGTCAGCGCAATAGCGACGCCGGGGCAGGGCGGGATGGTCGCGATCATTGGCCCGGATGCTTTACCACGGTGCTGGCCGGGGCCGGCATTCGCGGTGGGCTGGTGTACGGCTCGTCGGATCGGCACGCGGCGTACCCGGCCTCGCATCCCACATGGCCGGTCGATCTGGTTGCCACGGTGTACCATTTGTTGGGCGTGCCGCCGGAGCTGACGCTGGCGGATACGTCGGGTCGCCCGCAGGTGGTTTGCCCCGGATCGGTGATTCACCCGGTTTTGTCTTGAGAAATCTTATGACAGTCGCCGACGACACAAAACAGCAGTTGGAACGCTTTCGCCAGGATTTCGAGTTGCTGCGGCGCGAGATCGGCAAAGTGATTGTCGGCCAGGACGAGATCGTCGTCGGCACGCTCACGGCGCTGGTGGCCGGCGGCCATGTGTTTATGGAGGGCGAGCCCGGGTAGGGCAAGACGCTGCTCGTGCGCACGCTGGCAGACGCCCTGCATCTGAAATTCCAGCGCATTCAGTTTACGCCCGATCTGATGCCGGCCGACCTGATCGGCACCAACATCGTGCTGGAGACGCCCGAGGGTCGCAAGAAGTTCGAGTTTCAGCAGGGGCCGATCTTCGGCAACGTGCTGCTGGCCGATGAAATCAATCGCGCTACGCCCAAGACACAATCGGCCCTGCTCGAAGCGATGCAGGAGCACTCCGTCACGGTGGCGGGCCAGACGTATCATTTGCCGCAGCCGTTCTTCGTGTTGGCCACGCAAAACCCGCTGGAGATGGAGGGGACCTATCCGCTGCCCGAGGCGCAGTTGGATCGGTTTCTGGCCAAGCTGCTGGTGCGTTATCCGACGGCGGCGGATATGGAAACGATTTTGGATCGCACGACGGAATCTGCCGAGGCGGCCGCACAGCCCGTGTTGGAAGGTCCGCGCGTGCTCGAGATGCGGAAGCTGGCCCGTCAGATACCGATCGCCGACGACGTGCGACGCTATGGCATCGCGCTGGTGCTGGCCACGCATCCGGAGAATGCGGAAGCCACCGAGACCACGCGGCACTATGTGCGGTATGGAGCCAGTCCGCGCGGCGCGCAGGCCATGATTCTGTGTGCCAAGATTCGAGCCATTCTGGATCATCGGTACCACGTGGCGCGCGAAGACTTGCAGGCTGTGGCCCCCAGCGTGCTGCGGCATCGCCTGATTCTGAATTTCGAGGGACAGGCGGAAGGCATTCAGCCCGATGCCGTGGTGGCCGATATCATTCGCACGCTCCGCGAGCCCGCCGTCGCCGCGTAACGCAAGATCGAGGTGTTCAAGCGATGCTCGTGGGATATGTAAGTGATGAGCGTTACGTGGCGCTGCCCGAGGTGCTGCTCGAATTCTCCAAGGCCGGCGAGTCGTGGGAAGCCCGCTCGCGGGCCAGCGGCTCCGTGCATGTCGATCTGCCGCCGGGTGCGTACCAAGTGACGCTGGCCAAGCCGGGCTACGGCTCGAAGAGCGTGAATCTAGACATCCGGCCGCAGATGCCGCCGCATCAGTTCCGCCTGCTGTCGGATTGCCTGTTGGGGTACGCCTGGCCCAAGTGGCTGCGCGGGGGCGAGAAGTCCGAGTTTCGCGTGCATGCGGCCGAAGCGTACAAGCTCACGCTGTGGCGTTATGGCTGGCGAAAGGAGTTTATTCGCAATCTCGGCTGGTACGACGAGCACGGCCCCCGGGCCACCGTGCAGATCACGCCCGATGGCGACTACACGCAAACGGGAGTTCAATGGAACCGATTCGGCTACACCAGCCCGCATCATAAGCAGTATGTGGAAGCGCCGGGCCGCGGCGGGTTGTATTACTTTCATGCAGAGACGGAGTCGGGGAAGTTTTTCTCGTTTCCGTGGATCGTAGCGCCCGCGAAGCCGCAAGCGACGGTGGCGGTGTTGATGGCCAATATCAACTGGAATGCGTACAACGCGTTTGGGGGCAGGAGCAACTACATCCACGCCGATCGCTTCCCGCCGACGCCCACGGTCAACGCGCGGCTGGAGCTCAAGCGGTACACCGATCCGGAGCATGTGAATTACGACACCGAAGATTACGATGCCCTGTCGTTCGATCGCCCGGAGCCAATCAACCACGTGCCGCGGCATGTGCAGGTGAATGATCCGATCGAAGGGCGGGCAGCCTGCCACGTGGCCCCGGCCGAGTGGCGGCTATTAGGCTGGCTGGAGCGCGAGGGTTTCAATCACGAGGTGTACGCCGAAACGCAACTGCACAGCGGAGCGCTCGATCTGGATCGCTACCGCGTGCTGGTGATCAGCACGCATCCGGAGTACTGGTCCAAGGAGATGTACTACCGCGTCAAGGAGTGGGTCTTCCAGCGCGGCGGCCGGCTGATGTATCTGGGTGGGAACGGATTGAACTGCGAGGTTGAGTTTCTCGATGAGCACACGATGACCGTGCGCAACGGCGATGCCCGTCGTCTGCGTCGCGAGAAGCTGGAGAGCCGCTTTGCGATGCGGCAGGAATCGGAGGCCAGCCTGCTGGGTGTGGTCTACACGGAGGCCGGCATCATGACGGCAGCGCCGTATCGCGTGCTCGACGCCGAGCATTGGGTCTTCGCCGGCACCGGTCTGATCAAGGGCGAGACCTTTGGCGAGCGGACACTGCACGAGCGCATCCCCGGCGGCGCCAGCGGCCACGAGACCGATAAGGTCTCGCCCAGCTCACCGAAGAATACGCACGTGCTTGCGCGGGGCCTGAATGCCAAGGGGGGCGGCGGCGAGATGGTGATCCACGAGCCAGGCGGCGGCGGGGCCGTATTCTCGGTGGGCAGCATTACCTATGTGCCGGCACTGCTGATCGACGAGCGCGTGTCGCGCATCACCGCCAACGTCCTCCACCGTTTCCTGAGTCCGCGCAATTCTTGACAATCGGTCATCCTGCATCGCCTGCTTCATCCTTTCCTTTAACGCCATGCGTTATCGCCTGCTGCTGGTGATCTTGTGCCTGGTGGCGGCGGCGCTGCGCCTGTATCGGCTGGACGCCAACGTCCTGTCGCGGGACGAAGGCTCCAGTTGGCGAGTCTCCCGCTACGAGCCGTTGGACGTGGTGCGCCGCTGCGCCGCCAACGTCCACGCCCCCCTCTCCTTCCTGCTGCTCAAGTATTGGACCGCACTGTTCGGCGATTCCGTCTTCACGATGCGCGCCCTCTCCGCCTTCTACGGCGTGCTGTGCGTGCCGCTGATGTATCTGGTGGTGATCGAAGGGTCGAAGCTGCGCTGGGATGGGGGACGAAGGACTCAGGATGCAGGATTCAGGATGCAAGATGCAGGCGTTGGCACGCAAGCATGCGAGTCGGGCGGCGTTAGCCCCCGGTGCGGGGATGCACGATCGGATTCTCCCTCTTCCGCTTTGGGAGAGGGTGGGGTGAGGGCCGGCGCTCTCCTCGCCGCGGCGCTGCTGACCTTCCATCCCC
>JBGTDH010000797.1:0-2098 GCA_041748435.1 Pirellulales bacterium | reverse complement strand
GGCGGCCGTCGTGGCGGTCGGCGGATTGATTCTGAGCGCGGCGCTGGATTTCGGCCGGCGCAACGCCGTGCCGGAGGCGGGGCACGAGACGCCCCCCATCGTGGAACCCCCGGCGCCGACTGCGATCGGTGGAAGCCCCGTACCGGCGGCCGCGGCCAATCCCCAACTCGCGGCGCAAGCAGAGCAGGTGCTGCGCACGCATTGCTATCGTTGTCATGGCGAAGACGGCGTGGCGGAGGGTGGCTTCAACTTTGTGCTGCGGCGAGATCGACTGGTGGCGGGCGACGCTTACGTCGATCCGGGCGACCCGGATAAATCGAAGTTGCTGGCGAGGATCAAGGACCAAGAGATGCCGCCGGCCGGCGAGAAGCGGCCCTCCCAGGAAGAAGTGGCTATTCTGCAAAGCTGGATCGCGGCGGGAGCGCCGGACTTTGCCGCGCCCCTGACGCGTCCGTTTATTTCCAACAACGACCTGGTGAAGTTCATTCGCCAGGACCTGAACGAAGTTCCCTCGCGCGATCATCGTCACACGCGGTACTTCACGCTCGTGAATTTGTTCAACGCCGGCTTCTCGGACGACGAGATGGAGACCTATCGACTGGCGCTCTCGAAACTCGTGAACAGTTTGTCGTGGCACAAAGAAGTCGTGCAGCCCAAGCCCATCGACCCGCACGGCACGGTGTTCCGCATCGACTTGCGCACCCTCGGGTGGGACGACGAAGAAGGCAAGGTCTGGCAGGCCATTATCGATGCCAATCCTTACAGCGTGCGGATGAACGATGACGATTCGGACAGCCGCTTCTGCACATCTGCCACGCAGTGCGAATTGCCTCATGTGCGCGGCGATTGGTTTGTAGCCGCCGCCAGCCGGCCTCCGCTCTATCACACGGTCTTGCAGATTCCGGACACACTGAAGGAGTTGCTGGCCAAGCGGTTCGCCGGAAAAGATCTGGACAAAGAGATCAAGCAAGAGAGTGTCGTGCGAGCCGGCTTCGGCCGCTCCGGAGTCTCCACGCATAACCGTCTGTTGGAGTGGCACCACTCTCCCTATGGATATCTCTGGATCAGCTACGATTTTGGCGGAGACACCGGCCGCAAGAATCTGGCTCGCCATCCGCTGGGGCCCGGCACGACCGAGGACGACTTCGAGCACGATGGCGGCGAGATCATCTTCAGCCTCCCCAACGGGCTGCAGGGCTACATGCTCACCGATGCCGCAGGTAAGCGCATCGAGAAGGGTCCCATCAACATTGTCTCGGATCCCAAGCGTCCGGACCGCGCGGTGACCAACGGCGTGAGCTGCATGTCTTGCCACTACGCCGGCATCATTCCCAAGAACGACGAGATTCGCACCATCGTCGAGGCCAACCGCCAGGGCTTCAAGGGGAAGGTCGATCAGATCATGGCTCTGTATCCGCCCAAGAAAGACCTGGATCAGCTTTACCAAGAGAACGCCGCGCAGTTCCGCGAGGCCGTGCAGAAGGTGGGCATCAAGGAGCTCACCGAAACGGGCGAGCCGATCGTCAATATGGCCAAGCGTTTTGAGGTTGAGGTCGACGTGCGCAGCGCCGCCGCCGAGTTGGGCCTTACCGTGGAAGATTTCCAGCAGCGGCTGCGGAGCAATCCTCGCGTGCTCGATAAGCTCGCCGCGCTGAATATCGACGGAGGGACCGTCAAGCGGGACCTGTTTGCCAAAGAGTTCACCTCCGTGGTGGAGGAGTTGCGGTTGGGCGAGGCATTCAACAAATCGAGCGATAAGCCCGTCGCTCAGGCCGAGCCTGCGAAGCCAGCGCCGGAGACGAAGGCAAAATCACCGGCGCTGCGAAGTTGGACCGATGTGAAGAGCAAGGTCTCGGTGGAAGCAGAGTTCGTGAACCTCGACGGCGACAAGGTGGAGCTGCGCAAGGAGGATGGCACGGCCACGCAGATCCCGCTGGTGAATCTTAGTCCGGACGATCGCACGTTTGTGCAAGCGCAACTCGCTCAGGCGCCTGCCACCGCGCTGCCCCCGGCCGAAAAGATCGCCGGCGGCGATGCCACGACGATTCCGCCCGGAAACGGCAATCTGCCCGGGGGCAATGGCGCCCCGCCGCCGGGC
>JBGTDH010000796.1:0-1526 GCA_041748435.1 Pirellulales bacterium | reverse complement strand
GTAGCGGTGTCCGCGCTGCCGGTCGAGCCGAGCTTCGCGCGGTGCGATCTTCAGTCCGCGGGTGTACAGGGCGATCGCATCGCTGTAGCGCCAGAGACTCACTCTCGCAGCAGCGGCCGCTATAAGCGTGTCGATGTCTCGCGGGTGCCGGGCGAGGGCGGAGTCCGCTCTGGCAATTACGCCTGCGGTGTCAGATTGAGGGTAGAGTGGGTGGCCAAGCAGGGAGCGGGTTTCGGATTTCGCTGGTTGGGCGGACGCGGAGAAGAATGGGATAGCAAGCGTAAGTAGAAATACGCGGCGTAGAATGCAGCGTGACACGGATCACTCCAGCAAAAGGGATTAGAGATTATACGGCGAGTACTCGTTGCGTGCAGGACCCTGACAACAAAACGCTTTCCGTGGGGAAATTCCGCCATAGCTTTCCCACGGCCACTCGCAGTCCGGACCCATCTTCGTCACTACATCAACGCAAACAGGAATGTCTCCATGCGAGTTTTAACCTTCCTATTCAGCATTCTGCTCCTCAGCTTGCCCGCATGCAGCCCTCGCGTTGGAAGCGAGTCTCCCGTGGCTGGCGTACATGGCCGGACGGTTCCACTGTGCGATTCAGACGATGGCGGGATCACGCTCGCACCGGGGTTCTGCGCGGGGGTATTCGCAGACAGCGTGGGCCGCGCACGTCACATCGCCGTCGCTCCCAACGGAGACGTATATGTGGCGATAGCCAACCAGCAGGCGAGGGCAGGCGGTATAGTCGCATTGCGCGACACGACGGGCGATGGCAAAGCCGACGTCACCGCCCGCTTCGGCGATAACGGCGGTACTGGAATCGCGCTGCATGCCGGGTCGCTGTATTTCGCCACGGAAGCGGCAATCCTTCGTTATCCCCTCACAGCGGGAGCGCTGCAGCCGTCAGGCGCGCCCGACACCATCGTTGCCGGGTTGCCGAGTGATCGCAGCCATCGCGCCAAGGAAATCGCATTCGGCGCCGATGGAGCTCTGTACGTCAACATTGGCTCGCCCACCAATTCCTGCCAGGTAGCCGACCGCCAGACAGGATCTCCGGGTCAGGATCCGTGTCCCGACCTCGAGACTCGAGCCGGCATCTGGCGCTTCGACGCCGCCCGCAAGGGGCAGACGCAGGCGAATGGCACGCGCTACGCTACCGGATTACGCAACATCGTGGCGCTGGCCTTCGATCCAACCGGCCAAACGTTGTACGGCGCTCAGCACGGCCGAGACCAACTTTTTCAGAACTGGCCAGGGAGCTATACCGCTCAGCAAAGCGCGGAGCAGCCGTCAGAAGAATTCTTCCGCATCAATCAGGGTGGCGATTTCGGCTGGCCATACTGCTACCACGACAATGCACTGAGCACGAAGGTGCTGGCGCCCGAATATGGAGGTGACGGACGCAGCCAGGGACGCTGTGCCGACAAGGGAGCGCCGATCATGGCGTTCCCTGGGCACTGGGCGCCCAACGGTCTGCTTTTCTACTCCGGCTCGGCATTTCCGGCTCGGTATCGCGG
>JBGTDH010000795.1:0-6947 GCA_041748435.1 Pirellulales bacterium | reverse complement strand
TATGTCACCGAGCACGTCACGATTCGCGATCTGCTCTGTCACCGCACGGGGCTGGTTCGCGGCGATCTGCTGGGCATGAGCGGCGGCTTCACGCCCGTGGAGATGTTGCATCAGGTCCAATTCCTGCCACAAGCCGTGCCGTTTCGCAGCAAGGTGACGTACAACAATCTCATGTTCACCGTGCTGGGCGAGATCGTCCAGAAGAAATCGGGCGTGAGCTGGCACGAGTTCGTCGCGACGCGCGTGTTCGACCCGCTGGAGATGAACTCAACGACGACGGAACGCGGATCGATCGCCACCGATCTTCTGGCGACGCGACACCGCTTGTACGACGGCGACCTCGGGCCCCTGCGGACGCCGATGTCCGACAAGATGGCGCCCGCCGGAGCGATTCATTCGACAATCGGCGACATGGCCAAATGGTTGCAGTTGCACCTGAGAGCCGGCATGCACAACGAGCGGCCGCTTGTCAAAACGAGCACGATGCGCGAGATGCACTCGTTGCAACAGTCGATTCCCGTGAAATGGCGTCCCGAATCGGATGTGTACGATGCCCGTTTCGCCGGCACCGGACTCGGCTGGTACGTGCGCGATTATCGCGGCCGCAAAGTGGTTCAGCACGGCGGCGCCTGGGGAGCCGAGATGGCGTTGGTTCCCGAAGAGGGCCTGGGGGTGGTCGTCCTCTCGAATCGCGATTGGAACGGTTTGGTATGGATGCTGATCTACGACGTGATCGACGCTTACGTCGTCGGTCCCGATCAAGCGTGGTCGCAAGGGAAGAAATGGGAGCGTTGGCTGGCAATCGGCGGGCCAGACCTCGTGGACCGCGACCTCAAGGAGCAACGGGCCGCATTGGAAAAGAACCGTCAAGCCGGAACGCGCCCTTCACGCCCTCTCCCGGAATATGCCGGCACGTACCGGTCGAAGCTTTACAGCGATCTTGAGGTAACCGTCGTTGATGGTCTCCTCCGCATGAAATTTGGCGACTACGCGGCCACGATGGAACACTGGGAGCAGGATTCGTTTTACGGGCGCGCCGTCATCGAGCCGTTTCTCGATTGGCATGTGAAATTCGAGATTGACCAACAGCGCTCCATCCAGGGGTTGGAAATCATCAACGTCGGCTGGAAAGAGCCGGACGAACGATTCTTCTTCCAACGTAAAACACAGATACCCAAGTAGTCATGAATACTGCCACAATCCACGGTTTCGTTTGTTTCACCCTCCTCCTGTTGGTTGCCCCCCTACCGGCTACGGCCAAGGAACGGTTTGCTGAAGCCTACGCCGAGGCCATCCAATCGCTGCTGGATGACAAGTTTGCCGCGAGCAACGCCGGCATGGTGATCGCACTTCTGGACGAACAGGGCAGCAGGGTCTTCAGTGCGGGCAGGTTGGACAACGGCAGCGACCAGGAGGTCGATGGCGACACGGTCTTTGAACTGGGCTCCGTTACCAAGGTCTTTACGGCGTTGTTGCTGCAGGATGCGGTTCGACGGGGCGAGATGAAACTCGATGATCCGGTGTCGCAATACTTGCCGGAGCGGGTCACGGTTCCGGCTCTCGGCGGGAAGGAAATCACGCTCCTCAACCTGGCCGTGCAAGATTCTGGGCTTCCGTGGCATCCCGACAACCTCTCGGACAAACCGATCAAGTATCTCGCACTCAAAGAGTTGAAGGAGGGCTCGGAAGCTTACACAGTGGAAAAAATGTATGCGTTTCTCTCGGGATACAAGCTGAAGCAGGTTCCCGGAGCCAGTTTCCAGTACTCGAATGTCGGCATGGCTCTGCTGGGGCACGCGATAGAACGTAATACGGGCGCCGATTATGAATCGCTGGTCGTGGACCGGATCTGCCGACCACTGAAAATGGAGAACACGCGGATCACGCTCCCTCCCGCGCTGAAAGCCCGTTTGGCGAGAGGGCATCTGGACGACGGCACATCCTCAGAGCACTTCAATCTTCAAGTCCAGGCACCCGCCGGCTCACTGCTCTCCACGGCGAACGACCTGCTGAAGTTCCTCTCCGCAAATCTCGGCTTCAGCCAATCTCCTCTAACACCGCTGCTGGAGGAGATGCAAGTGAACCGCCACACGGGTTCACCGATGTTTGGAAAAACTGCCATGCCGTGGGTCGACTCAGGCGTGTACAACCCACCGGGAGCGGAGCTTCTGGGACACGCCGGTGGCGGCTACGGCACTGTGGCCTTCGTCGCCCTGGACAGGCAGAAACGCCGCGGCGTCATCGTGCTGACCAATCAAATGAAAGTCCATCCCGGCGGCATTGGCTGGACCATCCTGCAGGGGATGCCCTTCACCCGGGAGAACATTACGTTCCTCGTGCGCGAAGTTGTGGGAATCGGAATTGCGCTCGGTACGGATGAAAAGACCGGCATGCCGCGGATCATGACTGTTTATCCAAAATCGTCCGCAGGGGAAGCCGGTCTTACGGTCGGGCTCGTGATCCAGAAGATCAACGGCACGTCCGTCGAGGGCAAGAGCCTCCAAGAGTGCCTGGGCATGATGGGAGTACCGGTCGAAACAAAAGTGCGGCTGGAACTCTACGACCCGCAGCGGAAGGAAACGAGGACAGCCGAGTTGGCGCGACAGAAGTTTTTGACCGCAACGGGTGACTTTCTTAAGTAATGAGGACAAGTAATGACAGCGAGATCGAATCGAGTTCTCGTGCGCTTTGTTGCCGCGACCGTTGTTGTCGTCCTGGCCGCTGGATTGGACTTGCGAGCCCGTGCGGATGAGGCGGAAGAGCTGCATGACTTCATCCAGCAAGGAATGCAGGACTGGTCGCTCACCGGCCTGGCCGTGGCGGTCGTGAAGGATGACAAGGTAGTTTTCATTCGCGGCTACGGCGTCAGGGACATCCGCACCGGCGCACCGATCGACGAGCATTCCGTGTTTCAGCTCGGCTCGTGCAGCAAACCCCTAACGGCATCAGGGGTCGCGTTGCTCGTACAAGGCGGAAGCATCAAGTGGGATACGCCGATCGTCGAGAAATGGCCGGACTTTCGCGTGGACGACCCCTCCGTGGCGAAACAGGCGACTCTCCGCGACATCCTTTGTCATCGAACCGGA
Source organism: Pirellulales bacterium (assembly GCA_041748435.1). Classification (GTDB taxonomy): domain Bacteria; phylum Planctomycetota; class Planctomycetia; order Pirellulales; family JBGTDH01; genus JBGTDH01. Next base: position 3,861 of record JBGTDH010000795.1, on the reverse strand, counting down.
GTCGGAAAAGACGAGTCCGTGCTCTATTACGCAATGCCGATCACGCGGAGCGAGTTGTTGGGGCGTTTGCCCGAGGTGCGGCAAGCGGCGCCGTTCCGTACCGAGTGGCGGTATTCCAACCTGATGTATTTGGCGGCCGGACGAGTGGTCGAGCAGATTACCGGCGAGAGTTGGGACGAGCACATGGCCAAGCGAATCTTTCATCCTTTGGGAATGACCCGCACGCGTACTACGCTGAAGCCATTGGCACAGGCTGAGAATGTCGCGGCGCCGCACGTGCGCGTCAACGATGAGACGTTCGTAACCGACTTCGCAGACCAAGACAACATCGGCCCAGGCGCGTCGATCAGTTCCAGCGTTTCGGACCTGTCGCAATGGCTGCTCATGATGGTCAACGAGGGCCGCTACCAGGGCAAGCAGATCCTGAAGCCGGAGTTCGTGCGCGAGATGGTCAAACCTCAGATTCTTATGCCGTTCGTCGATCCGGTTCACGGCGAACACGTCTTCGACGCCTACGGATTGGGGCTTATGCTTCGCGATTACCACGGCTGGCGGATTGCAAATCATAGTGGAATGGCGGGTCACAGTCTCGCGATGCTGGGCTTTGTTCCTGAAAAACGTGTCGGTGTGGTTGTCTTGACCAATCATCGTCGTTGTCTGTTCCACTACGCCGTCTTTCGCAGGGCGCTTGACTTGTACTGTGACATGCCGCCGATTGACATCGATGCGGCCAATAGGAAGCTCGTCGCTGAGTTGCTCGTCCGCGAGTCGGACTCGCTGAAGCGCCGCACCGCGACCCGTGATCCGAGCAAGAAACCCACGCTGCCTCTCGAACAATACCGCGGCGCCTACAAGGGTCAGTACGATTTGCGCGCCAATCTGGAGATCGAAGCTGACGGCCTCATTCTGCGCTACGGCAACTTTGTGGCGAACGTGACGCACTGGCACGGCGACACGTTTCGCGCCAAGTTGCAAGAGCGGCGGTTGGCTGCCGAACAAGATTGGTACCTGACGTTCACGGTGATCGACGGGAGCATTACGAAGCTCCACATCCACAGCGAACATGACGTCCACGCCGACTTTGTGCCCATCGCGGAATCGGTGATGTTGGCTACCGTCGCCCTCCGCGGGTCGGTCGCGGGTTCGGCTGAGCCCGATCCGAAGTCGCTCGTTAGCCAGGTCGTCACGGCCGCCGGCGGCGAGGAAAAGTTGCTCAAACTGTTCCGCATCCGGGAACGGCTCAATGTCAGCCCCGACCCCGAGAAGAAAGGCGCCGAGCGGGTGTCCGTGCTCCAACCGCCGAACTACTGGTGGCTGGGGAAGAGGGAGCGGGTCAAGGAGGATAAGGAGCCGGCCACGTTTCTGGTCTGGGCCTGGACGCTGGGGGCACTCACCGACCCTGCCTCCCAAGTAGAGGTGATCCCGGAGGTCACCGAGGCGGACAAGCCGGCGTTGGGTTTGCGGGTGAGTGGCACGATCAACCCGCCGATGGATCTCTACTTCGATAAGGCCCAGAGCCGGCTGGTCCGCATCGACTGGCGGGCGGACATCCACCGCTTCAGCGATTGGAAGGAACACGACGGCGCCCAGTATCCGGCAAAGTGCGTCGGCTACAAGAAGGCCAGCGGCAAGCCGTGGTACTTCAGCGAGATCATCGAGCTGGAACGGCTCAAGGAGTTGCCGGAAGGGCTGAAGCGATAGGACGGGGTGAAGTTCGCTCAGCCTTTCTCGCGCGCCCGTGCAAGCGAGGTCGAATCGCACGAGTTAATCAGCCGAACAGCTCGGTCACGGGTTGGCCATCGCTGATGCGGTGGGGGCGGCCTTGTTGATCGCGAATCTCCGTTTCGGGAGACAGGCCCAGGGAGTGATACATTGTGGCCAGGAGGTCTTCCGGCAGCACGGGCTTGTTCTTGGGATAGGCGGCATGGGCATCGCTCGCGCCGTAAACCGTGCCGCCGCGAACGCCGCCGCCGGCCAGCACGGCAGATTGGCACGGCCCCCAATGATCGCGCCCGCCCGTCTTGTTGATCTGCGGCGTGCGGCCGAACTCTCCGTACATGCTCACCAGCGTTTCGTCGAGCATTCCGCGATCGGAGAGGTCTTCCAACAACGCCGAGTAGGCCAGGTCCAACGGCGGCAGGCAATAGTCGGCCTTGAGCATCTCGTAGCCGGTAACATTCTTCAGCGAAGGCGTGCCGCCGTGGTTGTCCCACACATTGAGCACGTTTCCGTCTTTGGCGATGTAATACCAAACGATGGTGACCAGCCGCACGCCCGATTCGACCAGGCGGCGCGCCAGCAGGAACGATTCGCCGTATTCGTTGCGGCCATAACGATCCCGCATGCGCGGGTCTTCCAGCTCCAGATCGAAGGCCCGCTTGGCCTGCGGCGAGGCCAACATCCGCAGCGCCAGCTCGCGGGATTCGTCCAAGGCCATGGTGGCGGGGGCACGATCGAGCGCCCGCTGTTGCTGTTCCACCAGCCTGAGCAATCCGAAGCGGGCCGCCAGCCGCGTAGAATCGATCTCTGCCGGCATGGAGAAGTTGTGCGCCGGCGGGGCGTTGACTTCACCGGGGGCTTGCAACTCGATCGGATCGTAGCGCGAGCCGAGGAAGCCGGCATGCGTGCCCGTGTAGACCACGCCATCGTGACCGATCGGGCGGGGCACCGTCACGCTGGCGGGCATCGTTCCCGGCGGAGTAAAGCGCGACACAATGCCCGCGGCGTTCGGGAAATCGTGGCGGTTGCGCTGATTGCGGGGCACGACCAGCGTGTTGTTGATCTTGCCGGTGAGCGTGTGGTAGACGCCCACCTCATGCTGGTTGCTGGGATGCGTGAGGGAGCGCACCAGGCAGAACTTATCGGCTTGGCGTGCCACGCGCGGCAACTGATCGGAAATCTGGATACCCGGCACGTTGGTGTCGATCGGCGCAAACAGGCTGCGAATGCCCTCGGGGGCATTGGGCTTCATGTCCCACATATCCTGCTGCGGCGGCCCGCCCCACAGATAAATGAGAATGCAGCTCTTGGCCTTGCCGGCCGAACGGGACGAAGCCGCAGCCACCCGCGAAGCGTTCACCAGCCCCGGCAACGTGAGGGCGCCCAATCCCAGTTGCCCCAGCCGGAGCATGCAATCGCGACGATGGAGCATGGCCTAACCTTTGCGCGGCAACCTCTGCACGGCGAGAACGACCGACACGCATCAGTCATAACCGATTCTTGCACACTTGGAAAGGTTTCTCGGGCCTGCGGCCTGCGGCAATCAACGAGACCTAGGCCGCAGGCGAGCAATTGCTCGCGAACCGCCGCAGGTCCAAGGTAGAATGCTGTTCCACCCTGTGATGAAACCCCGGCCGGAGATTTCCCATGCGTGCGTGTTTGATGGCAACGTTGCTCTGGTGTGTGCCCTGCTTGTCCCTGCGAGCGGACACAATCATTCACGCGGGGCGGCTGATCGATGGCCGCAGCGATCGGGTGCGGCTACAGATGTCCATCGTGGTGCAGGACGGCCGCATTACGCAGGTGATCGAAGGTTACATGGAGCCGGAAGAGGGCGACAAGCTCATTCGCCTCACCGAGCACACCGTGCTTCCCGGCTTGATGGACATGCACACGCATCTGCAATCGCAGCACTCCAAAGATTCCTACACCGAGCGATTCTTCATGGATCAGGCCGATTATGCCTTGCGCTCCACGCAACATGCCCGCCGCACGCTCATGGCGGGCTTCACCACGGTGCGCGAACTGGGAGACAACGGCGTGAACTCCATCGCCCTGCGCAAGGCCATCAACGAAGGGTGGGTTCCGGGCCCGCGCATCTTCACGGCCGGCAAATCGCTGGCCACCACTGGCGGCCATGCC
>JBGTDH010000794.1:0-4371 GCA_041748435.1 Pirellulales bacterium | reverse complement strand
GCCGCGAGCGCCGCCAGCTTCTGCGCCTCCACGCCCCGCGTGGCTAACCGCGTGGGCAGACCGGCCTTGGCCACCAGAGCGGTTACGCGATCGGCCAACAGATCGCTGGCGCGGCCGTGGCGATGATCGCCATTGGAGCCGACGGTCGTCTCCAGCAGCTCGTGATACCAGTGGTCGTACTCCTGGCCGTTGTAGCGCACCACGTGCGGCAGCATCAGGCCGATCGCCTCGCCGTGCGGAATGTCGTACTCCGCCGTCAGCGGGTTGGCCAAGGCATGAGTGGCGCCCAGCATGGAGTTCTCGATCGCCAAGCCGGCAAAGCAGGCGCCCAACTGCATCTCTCCGCGCGCGACTAAATCGTCCGGATACTCCAGCACGCGGGCAAAGTTGCTCTCCAACAACTGCCAGGCTTCCCGGCTGAATGCCAACGAGGCGGCGTTGCGCTTCGTGGTTACGTACGTCTCCAGTGCATGCGCCAGAGCGTCGATGCCCGTAACCGCCGTCACGCGAGCCGGCAACGTGACCGTGAGCGTGGGATCGAGAATCGCCGCGCGAAAGGAGGCTTTCTTATCGCCGCAGGCCATCTTGACGTGGGTGTGCTCATCGGAGATGAGCGCGAAGGACTGCGTCTCGCTTCCCGTGCCGGCCGTGGTGGGCACGGCGATCATGGGGAGCATCTCCTTGGTCATCTTGCCGACGCCCCAGTAATCCTGGATCCGTCCGCCGCCGGAAAAGAGGAAGTTGATGCCTTTGGCGCAGTCCATCGAGCTGCCGCCGCCCAGACCGATAATCACCTCGGGATCGTGCCGTTTGGCAATCAGCAAGCCGGCCGCGACATTGGCCGTGGTGGGATTTTCTTGCACGTCGTCGAACAGATGGGCTTGAATGCCGGCGCGCTTCAAGGCATCCATTCCTCGTTGCGTATGGCCCGCCTGGACGATGCCCGGGTCGCTCACCACTAAGGCCCGCCGCGCTCCGAGTTCGCCGGCCAACTCGCCCAACGTATCGATCTTGTCCGGGCCGAAGACGATGCGCGTGCGGGGCTGGAAGTCGAAGGAGATCATGCGCGGTGGGAGCGGGGTTAAGCCGTCAGGCTGTGGCGGCGAGCCGCTCCTTGGGAATCTGGTAGGCGCGGGCGCGGAACAGGAACTCCACAATGTTCCCTTCATGCGGCTGCAGCCAATCCAGCTTGATGGTGGGAATCGGCCCGATGTTGAGCCGATCGATGTGGATGGCGTCGGTCAGCTCGCGCTGGAACTTGGGATCGTTGGTGATGGCCGTGCCCACCAGCGTAGGACCGATCGATTCCAGCATCTTCTCCTGCGGACATTGCACCACGGTGGTGAAGGGAAACATGTACTCCTTCTTCGCGATAGCCCGCTCCGGGTTGTCGCAATGCACCACCACGGGCCGCAAGTAGGCGCAGCGTTCCATCTCGATGAGCCGCGGGCCGTACTTCTCGGTCATGTGCTGCGTGCCTTGCTCCTTCAGATCGGCTTCGATCATCTTCCAGATGGCTTGCGCGGCACCGGCCACGGTAAAGGCGGCAAGACCCGCCTTGGGATGTTCCGGCGGCAGAGCCTCCGCGGGACCGATGCGTTCTGCCAATGCCGCGGCTATTTCCTTGGTATGCCGCGAGGCCCAGATGCCGGAGCAGTTGATGCAGCCGCGGCCGCTGTTGAGGTAAACGCTGTCGGCCATCAGGTCGAGATACTTCTCCCACTGGTCGACGCAATCGTCGCCGAGCATGATCTTGCTGAAGCCCGGACCGTGCGCCTGCACCTTGGGGTTGCCCTTGTAACGCTCCACGGTGGCGGTGCCGCCGAAGATCATGCTGCGATCGACACTGGCCAGCACGGCCGCGCCCACATCGGGACCGCCGGGATAAATACTGATGGCCTCGCGCGGAATGCCGGCTTCCGTGAATGCCGATGTCATGCGATACGGCGTCCACGGCTCTTGCGGACCGGGCTTGAGCACCAGGCCGATCTGCATCGGAATCACGGGAAGCCACAGCGTATGCACGCCGGGAGAATTCGAAGGCAGCACCAGTCCCACCGCGGGCGATTGGGCCTGATAGCTGACGACCACGCCGCGGCTCTCCACGCCGTAGCCGCGGGAGAGAATGTCCAGCGGCAGCCCGCGGGTGAGGGCGTCCAGCATCTGGTCCATGTGCGTGAGCACGAAGTGGTTCTTCTCCATATTGAACTTGCACATGTGTTCCGGCAAGCCGGTCGAGGCCGACTGCTGGCGGGCAAACTCATCCGGCGATTGGGTGCCGTCCCCCATTGGCAGCGTGGCCTTGAGATACAGGTCGGCCGCTTTCTTGATCCGCTCGATCAAGTCCTGGCAGGGGATTTCCTTGAGTGCCTCGCGGGCCTTCTTGGCCTGTCGCATATCGCGCTGCAACAGCGCGCCGTTGGCCTGGCTCACTTCGGCGATGGTCTCGCCCGTAATGAAGTGAACGACCCGGTCCTTTTCCAGCGAATCGTAGGGCTTTCCCCAACGCAAGATCGGCAGATGCACGAGAGAATCTCCTCAGCGTTTAACGGATTTCGGTGATGGAAGACCAAATTCGTTGAGCCAGCGCTCCAATTGGTCCTGCTCCCACGTGGTAAGATGATCCAGAATGTCTTGGCGGTCTAATTCCAGGGCACGCGCTCTTACGAGCTGTTGAAGATACTCAAACCCCATCCGATCCATTTCGCGCTCAAGCCGTGCCCGTTCCAAAAGGCTGTATTCGTAAGCGGACCGGTCGTAATCTTCTCGTGTCCACTCCTCGATCGGCTTGGACATGGCTCCTCCCCAGGTTAGCCTCAGTATACGCCCACCGTGGTCGATTCGGCCAAGGCGCGGTAGGGGCGGACGCCGCTGACGCCGTCCCAGGGGTATTTGTCGAACGGGGCTTCGCGCTCCCCCTCATCCCGCTCCAAGAAGCCGGGGACGAAGAACTCTTGCGTCAGTGTGTAGAGCTTCACGCGGCCGGTCTGACCGTAGCCCACCACACTGTTGGCGTTCTCGAACTCGACCACTTCGGTCACGGCCCGCGGCTGCGGAGCGTAGTAGGCAATCTTGTAGCCATCAGCCACCGTGGGACGTTTGGAGCAGGCCAGACCCATCAGCGTGTTGCCATAGGTGGGCGTCATGTAAATGTCGTCGAGATACTCTTCCGTGATGAACCGCGTCCACTGGGGCGTGAACTCGGTGCCGCCGGAGAAGATGCCGCGGATGCCGGTCTCGGACAGCCGCTTGCCTTGCTTCTCCAACGCCAGACAGAGCGATTCCAGCAACTTGGGCGTGGTGAACATGCATTTCACATCGTGCCCGGCGCCCAGAATGGTCAGCGCCTGGTCGATGCAGTGCGTCTTGTACGCCTCCAGGTGCTCCATCCAGCCCTTTTTGATGAGTTGGATCACCCAGCGCGGATCGAGATCGATGCAGAAGCAAATGCCGCCGCGGTATTGGCACAGATGCTCGACGGCCAGACGCAGCCGCCGCGGTCCGGACGGACCCAGCATCAGCCAGTTGGCCCCTTGGGGGAAATACTCATCGGGCAGCGTGTGGCTGAACAACTCGTAGTCGGTGCGGAAGTCGGCCGCAGCAATGCGGCTCTTTGGTACGCCCGTGGTGCCGCCTGTCTCGAAGACGTAGATCGGCTTGTCGGCAAACGCCTTGGGGACCCAGCGCCGCACTGGACCGCCGCGCAGCCATTCGTCCTCGAACAGGTCGAACTTCTTCAGATCGTCGAACGTCTTGACTTCTTTCAGCGGGTTGAACTTCAGCCCTTGGGCACGCTCCAGCCAGAACGGGCAACCCGTCGATTCGTGAAAGTGCCACTGCACCGTCTCGTAGGTCTGGGCATCCAATTTGTCTTTAGCGGCTTTGGCCTTGGCTTCGATACCCGCGGCGGCGGCTGATGCGCTGCTCATGCAAGCTCCCAATACAGGCTGAAACAGGGGTGGGACCAACCGGCGGGCCGGTCGGCAAAAATGAGGGGATTCTCTAGTTCCGTGGACCTCTCAACCTAACCGACCCGCCGGGGAAACACAACCGGCCCGGCGTCGCGCGCAAAAGCCGGGGGCGTGCTCAAAAACTAAGCGGTCCTTTGGCCAAGGGTGAAGAAAGCTGCTCGAATACGGGGTATGACTGTTGAAGTCGACGAAATCTTCGACGGACCCGATCGCGTCAGGCCACCAATGCCCGCAACACAGGCCACGGCAGAGTATGTTCCGGTTCAGGCGGACGGCTTGGCGAGCGTCGAGGTCCTGCCTGATTCCGCGGTCTTGGAGCCGGCCCAACTCGTACCGGAGCCGCCCGGACTTCCGAAGCCAATTCGCTGGGCCTGGGCCACGGTGGTGTTTGTGGGGGGTG
>JBGTDH010000793.1:0-1803 GCA_041748435.1 Pirellulales bacterium | reverse complement strand
CGAGAACTTCACAGCCACGTAGATTCGCCGATCGCGGTACGGCAACTGTTCCGACCGTTGTTTCGCCAGTTCGTAGTACGCGGAATGATCTTGCTCCCGCAGCACGGAGCTGACTTCCAGATTTCCGTGCTCAATGGCGTTCACCAACGCCTCTCGCAGCGCCATGCTCACCCGCAACAGCACGTTCTCATCGAAGAGTTGCTTGGTTTCCAGTTGCCGCGACAAGCGTCCTACCAGGGTCGGCACCAGCGAGGTGTCGTTCACCAGCACGTAACAAGAGCTGCTCTCGGCAAAGCACTCCAGCAACTGTTGCTGGGCCGAGCTGGCGCGCAGCAGCGCTAGCACGTTCTCCAGCGTTCGCGAGAGATCCCGCGCCAGGTTGCGTTTGGCCACGTAGCCGGCCGCGCCGTCCCGCAAGGCCCGCATCGCGATCTCCTCGGTGCCGTGTGCCGTCATCAGCACCACGGGCAGGCCGGGAAACTCCTGCCGGATTAGGCTCACCAGCTCGAGGCCGTCCATCTGCGGCATCATCAAATCGGTGAGCACAATATCGGGCGGATTCGCGCGGATGGCCTCCAGCGCCTGGTCCCCAGCGTGCAAGACCTGCACCGACAGGCCGGATCGCACCAGCCGTTGGCGCACTTCCAGCGCCTGGGTGGGACTGTCGTCCACCACCAGAATGCGCGGGGCTGGGCGGTCTGTGCTCATAACTGTTCGCTATTTGCGGCCTTCACGCGTGCCCCCGCCTGGCTCCAGATGTTGGCATCGTCCCACTGCGAACTTACTTGCAGCATCTATTCCACCACGTTCCGCCGCGCCACGCAAGCGAGGGCGTGCATCCGGCCTCCTACTCCGATCCGCGGAGCAGCGGCTGATGCACGTATTGGGGGGGCACGGTGACGGCAGGATCATACAGAGGCGCGTCGGCACGGCGCCGGCCCACCACGCGGACGTAACCGAGGTGCCCGCCGGCGTCGGCTTCCAGTGCCCCGATCTCCGTCGCATTGTCGGGGGCTACCAGGCGAATCCAGTCTCGCCAGAAACGCCAGCCGTCGGGCAGCGAGTCGGCCACCTCGATGTTCAGAATCCCGGCCCGCTCCCAGTGCCGACGCCACCAGTCCGCCGAGTGCAAACACCAAGGCTGATCCTGGGCCCACCACGCCCGCAGGTGCGCGGGAATCTCCCCGGCGATCTCGTGCATCAACCCCGCCTGGGCGATTCCCACCTGTCCGCCCGGCTTGACGAACCGGGCGAGGGAGTTGAGGTACAGGTCGTCCGTGCCATAGTAAAAGAAGGAGTCGAGGGACACCACGGCGTCGAAAAACTCCGTGGCGAACGGCAGCGCCCGTGCGTCGGCATGAATTGGAAAGACGCCGTCCTCGACGCCGGCGTCCCGAACCCGCTGGAGGTTCTCCGAAGGGCTGCACCACAGGTCAACGGCCCACACCTGGACGCCGAACTCGCGGCGGAGGAAGACGGACGATAGGGCCCGCCCGCAGCCGAGGTCCAGCACCCGCATGCCGGCCCGCAGATCGAGCGCTTCGGAAAGCCACTCGGTCAGCCACAGCACATTGGCACCACCGCCCACGCCGGCCAGCACCCACTCGGGGTTGTACCTCGAAGCGCGGGGAAAACGGCCGGAAATCAATCGCTCGTCAACAGTCACATTCTCCTCGCGATTTCGTTCAGCGGAGTTCCGGAGCTTGTAAGCTGCGAATCAAGCCCGCCAGGCGGTGCGCGGCTAGCGCCAGGCGATGCTCGGCGATGGGCTGCGAGCGTTTGGCGTAATCGGCCGGGAGCACG
>JBGTDH010000792.1:0-10331 GCA_041748435.1 Pirellulales bacterium | reverse complement strand
GCAGCAGCGTCTCCATTTCCGCGAGCTTGCCCGCGTAGCGAGGGTCGCCGGCGAGATTCAGCTGTTGCCTCTCGGGCTGCCCGCCCGTCAGCGCGACCACTTTGGGGTCATGATGCTCGGCGAGGAACTCCTCCGGATTGTCCTTCAGATTGAAGAGCTGCGTCTCGCGCACTGCGCCCTTCATTACGTCATACTTGATGAGCTTCCAATCGCCTTGCTTGACGGACCTCATGCCCGGCTTGGCGCCTCCGTTGTAGACGCCGTAAAGCGCCTCCCGAAGGACGGACTTCTGACCATTCAGCACGGGCTTGAAGCTGAGACCCTCGCTCGTTTCAGGCGCGGGCACTCCGGCGAGGTCGCAGAGCGTGGCAAGCACGTCGTGCAGGTAGATGTTGCCTTCGACGCGGCTGCCGGGCTTGATCCCCGGTCCCTTGACGAGGAAGGGCACTCGCCAGGTGTGCTGATAGAGATTCTGCTTGCCCTGCAGCCCATGGCGGCCGATGGCCATCCCGTGGTCCGCGGTGTAGAAGATGTAGGTGTTGTCCAACTCGCCCATCACCTCCAGCTTGGCCAGCACGCGACCGATCTGGATGTCAATGTTCTCGCTGCAGGCAAATTGACGCCCCAACTCGTTGCGGATGGTGCGCTCATCGCGACGTTCCCACACGCCGTTAACCGCCACTTCGTCGCGCAGGCCGGGGTGCCCGTGGTGAAACGGATGTGCCGGCAGATAATTCGGCGGCAAGGCAGGCTGCTTGGGGTGTGCCGGAGGCGGCCGGTCTTCCTCGGTGTGGTTGACAGCGCCATACTTCGCCAGCAGTTCCTGTGGGCCGTTGCGTTCGTCGTGCGGGTGGGAGAAGCCAAAGTAGATGAGAAAGGGCTTGGCGTCCTTCGAAGACTCGCGCTGGTCGAGGTAGTCCAGCACGCGCTCGGCATGCCAGGCGCTGCCGGTCTCGGGAGTTCCGCCCCGTTTCGTGGCGTCGTGGCGCACCGTGAAGAGCTTGTTGGCAGCCTCGTAGCTATTGCCCTGTTTACACGTGCGCATCGTGGCGTAGCCGGCTCGGTTGAACACGGCGGGAATCGTGTTTTGCTCCAGGCCGGGCGGGCACAACCCCTTGGAGAGCGCACCCGGCGCGTTGGGCAGGCGCCATACAGTTCGGCCGCTCATGATCATGTGCCGCGACGGAGTGCAAACCGCGCCGCTGAACGAGCCCATGTGATAGGCGCCGTCGAAGACCATGCCCTGGGCGGCGAGCCGGTCGATGTTCGGCGTTTGCAGCGGCGATTTCGGATTGTAGGTTTTGAGATCAAACGGGGACTGGTCATCCACCAGGATGAAGAGAATGTTGGGCCGCTCGGCGGCGACTGCGTAGGTGCTCAGGGCAAGAAGCAGGAGCACGGCGATTCCGTGGGAGCGCATGGAGATCCTCATTTGGCTTTGTCAGGATTGGCCTTAGTCCAGGCAAGGTATTCGTCGACGGTGTAGAACGTTGCGTGTCGGTATAACCGTCCCGCTTCTTCCACCAGCTCGGACGAATTGAAGCTCCAGGCGTCGCCGTGCTTCTTCATCAGTGTGCCAAGCCGCTGGTCGAGTTCCCGTTGTAATTCGGCGTGCGTGGGGTCGGCAACCAGGTTTCGCATCTCGGCCGGGTCGAGTTGGCGGTCGAACAACACCCACGGTTCCTGCTCGAACCTGGCGTAGGTGTGCCGCGCGGTGACGATGCCGCGCCACGGTCTGGCGATCTGATCCGGATTGAAGGGGACAAAGATCTGCAAGAGGACTGCGTCGGGGCCGTCGGTCGTCTCGCCCAAGGCGACGCGCGAAAGGTCCGACCCTTGCATGCTCTTCGGCACGCTGAGGCCAGCCAACGCGAGCAGCGTCGGAGCCACGTCCACGTGACTGAAGAGCGTATCCACGACCTGGCCTTTCGGAACGCGCGCTGGCCACCGCACGATGCCGGGGACACGGGCCGATTCATCGTGCGGCTTGCGTTTGCGGCGCATCCCGTGCGAGCCCAGCATATCGCCGTGATCCGAAGTGAACAGCACGATCGTGCTCTCATCCAATTGCAATTCCGCCAGTGTTTTCATCAGGCGTCCCACCTGATCGTCAAGGGCAGTGATGGCGGCATAGTAGGCGGCAATTTCTTCCCGCCCTCCCGGAGGCACCAGCCGGTCGAATGCCGCCCCGGTGCGATTCCTGCCCTCGCTCGGCGCGGTGCGCGTTTCACTGCCGGGGCGCCAGTTTTCCGGCGGTGTGATGCGCTCGGCAATGTACTGCCGCATGTATTCTTCCGGCGCGCCGTAGGGATCGTGCGGCGGGCCCATTTGCACGGTAAGAAAGAACGGCTGATCCTTCGGCTGCGAGCGGAGGAACTCGACGGCGAAATCGCACGACGCTTCCGGCTCGAACTTCCGCACGGTGATGATCTCCGCCGTGTCGCGAAAATAGGTCGGCTCGAAATGCTTGTGATGGCACTCGTAGGCAGCCCAGAACTCGAAGCCTTGACGCCGTGGCCCCGGGGGAACGAATCCCGGATCGCGCGGCCCGCCATCCAAATGCCATTTGCCCACAAAGCCCGTGCGATAACCGGCCTGCGCGAGTATTTCGGCCATCGTCACCTGCTCCTCACGCAGCCGCAGGTCGTTGGCGACCATGCCGTTGATGTGCGGGTACGTCCCCGTCATCAAAATCGCCCGCGCCGGGCAGCAGACGGGCACATTGGCGTACGTCCGTTTGAATCGCACTCCATCAGCGGCCAACTGATCGATGTTTGGGGTCTTCACCTCCCTGTTGCCATCGCACGCCATCGCGCTGGCCCGCATCTGGTCGGGCAGAATCAGCAGGATGTTCGGACGTTGCGCAAATCCGGGAGCTCCAGCCAGCGCAACGAGGATTAGTGGGGAAAGTAGCGTTTTCATTCGGCCTGGGGATCCGACTTGGGGGAAACGGTCATCGCTTCCCGTAGACCGGCGGCTGCCAGTCTTTGGGTAGTCTGCCCTGCGGCTTGACACCAACAGAGCCTGCGGGGATCGGATAAGCGTCGGCGACTTGCAGCGGTAGATTGTCGGGGAGATGCTTGATCTTGAAGTCCTTGAACTGCACTTTCATGGCGGGACCAACATGCACCTGCACGGCCAGCACTCCTTCGAGCGAGCGGCCCTTCTCATCGAGGTCGATCAGGTTGGCAGTCTGATGGCCATCGATCCAGTGCTGGTGATGATTCCCTTCCACGAGCACGCGGTAGTCGTGCCACTGGTCGGGTGCGAATTCCTGGACGGGCATCTTGCCGACGATCCAAGGCTGGCCATCGGGGGCCACGATCACCTTCTCGCCCGTGTGAGACAAGATGCGACGGCCTTTTTCTTCGTAGAGCATTCCATTGTATTCGGGAGTCTTCGCCACAATGTCGCACTGGTAGCCGGTGACAATGTCGAGGCCCAGATCGGGGCGAGAAGTGCCTCGATATTGCAGGCCGCTGTTGCCCCCCGCGCTGATCCTGACCTTCACTCGCAGATCGAAGTTGCGAATGGTCGAACCGGTCCAGGTGATGAATCGGTTCATCTTCAGCGAGCCGTCCGTCTTGCCTGTGAGCGCTCCTTCTTCCACCGACCAGAACTGGGGATCGCCCGACCAGCCATTGAGATTCCTGCCATTGTAGAGATTCACGAAACCGTCCGCGCCGGGCTTGACGGTCACAGCGGCCGAAGCAACGGGATGAGGCTCTGTAGAGCGTGTGAATGGTCGCTTGGACGGAGGCAGCGGGCCGCCCAGTTTCGCTACGAGGGAAGCCGTTCGCTCGCGCAGCGACTTAAGCGTCTCCGCGTGTGCCGGCTCATTCGCAAGGTTAACCAGTTCGTTGGGATCGTTGCGCAGATCGTGAAGAAACTCAAAGTTCGCGTGGTCGAAGTAGCGGGCGTACTTGAAACGTTCGGTGCGCACGCCTTCCCAGGCGGGAATGCGATCCCGCACGGCAAAATGCTCGTGAAAAGTCTCCGTGCGCCAGTCGGTCGGCGCTTCAGCTGCGACAATCTGCTGCAGGCTGCGGCCCTGATAACGGTCCGGGACGGGCACCCCCGTCCAATCCAGGAATGTCGCGGGCAAATCGAGATTCAACGCCAGGGCGCTGGCAACCTTGCCGCGCTCGGAAGCTGGCACGCGTGGGTCGCAGATGATCAGCGGCACGCGCAGCGACTCTTCGAAGTGCGACCACTTGCCCGTAAGGCCGCGATTGGCCATGTGGTAGCCGTTGTCGGCGGAGTAGACGATGATTGTGTTGTCGGCGAGTCCCGCTTCACGCAACGCTTGCAGGAAGCGGCCGATCGCATGATCGATCCCGCTGACCATGCGGAAGTAGGCCCGCAGGTTGGTTTGGTATTTCTGCTCGGTGTTCCATCGCCAGAAGAAACGCTCGCGCGTGATGCTGGTCTGGAAGAACTCGGGGAGTGCCTCAAAAATGGCGGAGTCCTTGAGGCGGGGCGCGGGCATCTCGAGGTCCTCGTACAGACCCTCGGCACTCTGGGGCCAGGGGAAGTGCCCGATGCCCGGTCGTCGATCTCCGTCTTCGGCGTGGCAGGCGTTGAACCACAAATTAAGGGCGAACGGCTTGTCCCGCGGCTGTTGCTGGAGGAACTCAATCCCACGATCCACGATGAGGTCTGTCTCGTGCCGTAGGCTGCCGTCCGGCTGCTGCTTATAGAACGGATTGCGGAAGATAGGCTCGAATTCGTCGAAATGATCTTCCGGCTTATATCCGGGCGGCATCTTGGCGTGCCACTTGCCATAGAATCCGGCGCGGTATCCCTGGGCGCGCAGCAGATCGGAGTAAAGGGTTCCAGCGGCCTCCGCACGGGTCTGCTCGGGATTGTCCGGCGTGCCGTAGCTGCGGCCCGTCAGCCCGGTAAGGATGCTGGTTCGGCTGACCCAGCAGATGGACTGGCTGACGAAGGCGTTCCGGAAACGTACGCCACGCGCCGCAAGGGAGTCGATGTTCGGCGTCTGCACGATAGGATGACCGTAGCAACCGAGCGTGGTTGACGTTTGATCGTCCGTAAAGAAAAAGACGATGTTCGGTCGCGTGCGCTCGACGGCAAAACAACTGCTACAACCGAGGAGGAGAGCAACGACGATGGAAAGAGCGTGTTTCATGGCGGGGCAGATCACCTTCGGGCCTCTCGTTTCTTGACCGGTGTGTCCTCAAAGGGCGAGCTCACCGCAACATCGTTCTTCAGCGCCGCGCCCGGCGTGCTGCGCCCCTGGCTTATGCACTGCATCAGCAACGCCGACATGCTCGCGATAACCTCAGGCTGTTGTTGGGCGAGGTTAGTCGTCTCGCCAGGATCATCGGTCAGATCGTAGAGCTGCTGGAGATCGGTTTCGCCTTGGGACCAGCCGCCGCTGCCGGCGCAAAGACAAAGCTTCCAGCGCCCCTGGCGGATGGCGAACTTGCCGTGGATGCTGTGATGCACTACTGCCTCGCGGAGCGGTTTGCTCCCGCTGCCCACCAACGCGGGCAGAAAGCTCACGCTGTCCTCGGCAGCGGTAACGGGCAGCCTGGCCGACAGGATGTCAGCGCAGGTGGCCATGAGATCGACGAGGCAGAGGAGCCGGCCACTTTGCGAGCCGGGCTTCACCTGACCCGGCCAACGCACGAAAAACGGGACGCGATGGCCGCCCTCCCAGATGTCCGCCTTGTAACCGCGGTAACGCTCGCTGGCGAAATGACCGGCTTTTTCGAGCTTGTCCGTGCCAGCCTGGTGTGAGCAGCCGTTGTCGGCGGTGAAGATGACGAGCGTGTTGTCCGAGAGCCCCTTGTGATCGAGCGCGGCGAGCACATCGCCGACAACAGCGTCGGTTTGCATGACAAAGTCGCCGTAGGCGCCGAGGCCGCTCTTTCCTTGCCATTCGGGCGCCGGCACGAGGGGTGTATGCGGCGAAGTGAGCGGCAGGTAGAGCAAGAACGGACTTCCCGCCTTTGCCGCCCCGGCTTTCTCGGCAATGAAGCTCACCGCGCGCTTCCCGAGCCGCGGAAGCATGTCGATTGTTTCCATGGACTCGATCACGCAGTCACCTTCGACCAGCGATGACATCGTGCGGGCGTTCGAGCAGCCCCAGAACAGGTCAAATCCGCGCGTCGTCGGCCCGCCGATGATCTTGGCGCCCACGGGCAGCCCGCTCCGGCCTGTTTTCTTACCTTCTCTATTCGTCGCGGCATCTGATTGGAAACCGAGGTGCCACTTGCCGATGCAAGCGGTCGCGTAGCCATGCTGCTTCAAGAGCCCCGCGAGGGTGAGCCGGTCCACCGCGATCAAGGGCTCATCATTGCCGCCATCGAGCACGCCACTTTGCAAACGCGTCCGCCAGGCGTACCTACCGGTGAGCAATCCATAACGCGTCGGCGTGCAGACCGACGACCCGCTGTGGGCATCCGTGAACGTCATCCCCTGTGCGGAGAGCCTGTCAAGATGCGGAGTCGTGATCTTTCCCCGCTGCGGGTTCAGGGCCTGCACATCGCCGTAGCCGAGATCATCGGCGAGGATGATGACGATGTTCGGCTTGTCGGTGGACTTCGGCGCAGCAGCAGCGTGGACCGCGAAGAACGCTGTCAGCAGCAGACCGCCGAGGAGAGTGACGGCGTGATTCATTGGCTCGAGTCACTTGATGTAGTCTGCGCCGGTGAGGCTATGGAGGACGGAGT
Organism: Pirellulales bacterium; assembly: GCA_041748435.1. GTDB lineage: Bacteria > Planctomycetota > Planctomycetia > Pirellulales > JBGTDH01 > JBGTDH01. The sequence continues at coordinate 3,633 of JBGTDH010000792.1, read as the reverse complement.
CCTGCCAGCGGCGGAGACGGGATTGAAGTTTCTCAACAACGGCGGTTTGTTGCCCGAGCAGGTTGGACTTCTCCGCCGGATCGTCCACCAGATCGAAGAGCTCGCGATTGACGTTGCCACTTCTTTGCTCGTGGATCACGAGCTTGAAGCGGCCGTCGATGATCGCGCGGGGGCCAACGTAATCGTCCTGGGTGATGGCGGGGTGGCGGAAGTTTCTGAAGTCCCGAGTCGCTTTGCCGGCCATCAACTTGGCGAGTGGCGTCGTGCCCTTCTGCAGTTCAGGATCGATCCAGGGGGTGGGATTCGAGCCTGTCAGTCGCTGGGTGTTGTACTCCCAGAAGAAGAGCGGTTTCGAGCGCTCGGTGAGTTTGCCATCCAAGACCCCGGAAAGATCGACGCCATCCAGCGGACGGTTCGGCAGCGGTTGATTCACCAGCGCGCAGATTGTAGGCAGCAGATCGCTGGTGCTCGCGCGGACGCTGGTGTTTCGCGGCTGGGGAATCCGGGCCGGCCATTCGATGAGGCCGGGGACGAGCGTGCCCCCCTCATAGACCTGGCCTTTGACGCCGCGATGGGGAGCACCAAGGGCGGCATCGCCCGAAGTTCCGTTGTCGCCGCAATAGAGCAGCAGCGTGTCCTGCCGAAGCCCTTGCTCGCCGAGATGCTTCCGCAATCGACCAATGGCACGATCCATCGCGGTAATCTCTGCGTAACGTTCGCGCAGCACTTCGCCTTGCGGCCGCGTGACGGGGCCGCCCGTTGCATTGGAGGTGAGTTTGACCTGCTTCGCATATTTCGCGGGCAAGTTGTCGTAAAGAGCCAGATCGGCAGGCAGGCCGCTGTACGGCTCATGCGGCGAGCCGAACCAGACAACGGCGAAGAACAGTTTTCCCTCGTTTCTGGCGCTGTCGAGGAAGCGGATTGCTTCGTTCACGACGATTTCGGAGCTCTCCCCTTGAAAGACCTCCGGCGGGCCACCGTTGCGGGACAAAGAGGGATTCAGCTCGAAGAAGTTGTCGTGAGAGACCCAGGCGTGAAACCCCATCGCGCCGGGGTTGGCGGGCGAACCGGCTTTGACCGCGCCAACATGCCATTTGCCAAAGTGTCCGCAGCGGTAGCCGGCGTTCCGAAGAGTCTGTGCAATCGTTATCTCCTCTGGCCGCAGTGACCAGCCGGGCGCAAAGGTGCCCATCCGGTTCGGATGGCGTCCGGTCAGAAAACTCGCGCGTGTCGGTGAGCAACTCGGATGCGCGGCGTAGAACCGCTCGAACCGCAGCCCGGTAGCGGCCATCTCATCGAGCACCGGCGTCTTGACGTGCGGATGGCCGTTGTAGCCCGTCTCCTCCCATCCGTGATCATCTCCCATGAGGAGGATGATGTTGGGTTGCGGCGGCGCGGCGACGGCGTGGCAACAGGATAACGCGATCAACACAACGTGGGGCAGGATCGTTTTCATGGGGCGGCTTGGACGAGGAGCACAAACAGCGTGGCGCAGAAATGTCTCATATCACCTTGCCTTGAGTCGTCGTTGGCAGTGCGTCTTTAACGTTACGGCAGTTTGGGGCGTCGTCCACTCGTGCGATCGTCATCCAGCGGATAGACAGCCTGGTGCGCCTCCAGCGCCGCAATCAGCCCTCGCATCATGCGGCGCAGGTCGTCGGGATGTGAGGCGGCAAGGCTCTGTTGCTCGAAGGGGTCCGCGGCCAGATCGAAGAGTTGAAAATGCGTGTTCTCCGACGCGGCGGAAGGAACGTAGTGGTAGATCACTTTCCATTTGCCATCACGGTAGCTGGTCCAGTAGTCGCTGCGATGCGGTGCGTGCGGATAGTGCATCAGGAAGGTCTCGGCCCGGTTGGGATCGGACGTGCCGGAGAGCAACGTGTCTAGTCGCATGCCATCGACCACATGGTTGGCCGGCGGAGTGACGTCGACGAGGTGCTGGATCGTCGGAAACAGATCGCAGACGGATGCCAGTTGTGGCTGTATCGTCCCGGCCTTTATCGGCAGCCGCTGTTGATACGGATGGGCGGCACGGGCTTTCGCCCACGCGGCAATCAACGGAACTCGCATGCCTCCCTCGTAATGCGCTCCCTTCTTACCTCGTAGCGGCGCCGCACACGCCACCTCATGCTGATGCCCCAGCGGTGCGTCGCTGCCATTGTCGCCACAAAAGAAAATGAGCGTGTTTTCCGCAATCCCCAGTTTTTCGAGGTGATCCAGCAGATCGCCGAGCGACTTGTCCATTCCCTCGATCAGCGTGGCGAATGCCTGGGCCTGCGGCGGCTTGCCGGAATCGCGGTAGTGCGCGGCGAAGCGGGGATCGGAATTGAAAGGCGCATGCACAGCGTAGTGGGCAAAGTTGAGGAAAAACGGCTTCCCCACCTGGACTGCCTCCGAGACTTGCGCGCAAGCCTCGATCGTCAAGGCTTCGGTCAGGAAAGTTTCGCTGCCGTGGTGCTTCTCCAGGTGCGGCACTGCACTGGGCGCGGTCCTCTGGACTTTGCCTCCGGCGTTTCCGTAATTGGCGGCGCCGTAATAGCTCGCGGGGGCGCCGATCGAAGCGCCCGCCACATTCACCTCGAAACCGAGATTGCGCGGATTGGCCCCTGGACTGTCGCGCGGCCCAAAGTGCCCCTTGCCGACGTGAATCGTCCGATAGCCCCCCGCGCGCAACAGCCCGGCCAGCGTCACGTCTCCCGGCTTCAAGCCGCGCCAGTTCCAACTCGGCGGTCCCAGCGGCCCGGCGTTGTCGCGGTCGGGATTGATCCAATTCGTGGTCCGGTGCCGCGCGGCATTTTGCCCGGTTGCAATGGAAATGCGCGTCGGCGAGCAGACGCTCATGGCGTAGAAATTGTTGAATCGAATGCCTCCACTCGCCAGCCGCTGCATGTTGGGCGTACGATAATAATCGTTCAGCGGATACCGTTTCGGCTGGCCCGCCTCATCCGTGAGGAACGGCAAGGACGTATCCATCACTCCCATGTCGTCGACCAGGAAAATGACAATGTTTGGCTTCTCAGCCGCCAGGCCGGGGTTCCAGCCAAGGCCGACAATTGCGGCGAGCGTCGCCAGGACTCGCACTCGGGAGCGATTCATGAGGATGGTCCCTTCACTTCAGGAATGTGCCCTTTGCGCTCTTTGCGCCTTTGGCGTGAGTTACCGGGCCCCCGACAGACCGATTCAATCCAGGTAGCCCGACGCGTCAGCGAGGGAAGCCCTGGGGCGAGCGAAGAATTGCTGGACCCCTCTGAAGTCCAGCGGCAGGCGCCCACCGCGTCAGGCCCTGAAACTAACCCGCGTCGCGGACGAGGTCAACGATTTTGCCCGCTAATCCCGACCGGCCAGCAAACCTGGCTCCGAAGTACAGTCGCGATGCGGCGTTTTTCGACCGGTCCAACAGGCTCGGTGGCTGTTTTCTCAATCTTTTCGCAAACCTCCCAAATTTTCGCATCCGGATGGTATCAGCGGGGGGTCGGAGGTGCGAATGATACGAGTTCCCTTATTCGCCGCGAGTGCGGCCGTCTGCGATGATCTTATCGAGTTGTTCGGTGAGTCGCCGGACAACGTCGGGATGCGCGGCGGCGAGGTCCAGCCCTTCGCCGGGGTCGTCGGTCAGGCGGTACAGCGAAGGAG
>JBGTDH010000791.1:0-5004 GCA_041748435.1 Pirellulales bacterium | reverse complement strand
AACGCTGGGCATGCCGGTCGGACTGATTAACTCGTCGGTGGGCGGCACCCCCATCGAAAGCTGGATCAGCCCCGAAGCGCAGCGCAGTTCCGCCGCGCTCAAGAGCTTCTTCGACGCGCAGGTCAAAGAGGATGCCGCTTTCGATCCGGTCGCCGCCAAAGTGCAGTACGAGAAAGCGCTGGCGCGCTGGCAAGACCAGGCCGCGAAGGCCAAAGCCGCCGGCAAGTCCGCGCCCCGCCAGCCGCAAGATCCCATGGAGCAGCGTGCCCGCAAAGGAAATGTGGGAGGCCTGTACAACGGGATGATTGCGCCACTGGCGCCCTATGCTTTGCGCGGCGTGATCTGGTATCAGGGCGAGGCCAACACCACGCCAGCCAAGGCCGGCTACTACCAGCATCAGCTCCCGCTGTTGGTGAAGGACTGGCGCACGCGGTGGGGTCAAAACGACCTGCCGTTTGCCTGGGTGCAATTGCCCAACTACGAGGCGGGCGATCGCGATTGGCCGCTGGTGCAGGAGGCCATGCTCAAGAGCCTATCCGTGCCTAATACCGGCATGGCCATCACCATTGACATCGGCGAAGCCAAAGACATCCACCCCAGGAACAAGCAGGACGTGGGCAAGCGGCTCTCCCTGTGGGCCTTGGCCACGGTGTACGGCAAAGATGTGCCCGCCTCCGGCCCGTTGCCCGCAACACTGCAAGTGCGAGGCAGCGAGGCGGTCGTTTCCTTCCAGCATGCCCATCGCGGACTCGTTGCGCGAGGAGACAAACTGCAGGGCTTTGAGTTGGCGGGGTCGGACGGCACGTGGCATCCCGCCGCGGCGCGGGTCGATGGCACGAACGTCATCGTCAGCAGTCCTTTGGCGCCCGCGCCGTCCAGTGTGCGTTACGCCTGGGACGACAACCCCGTGTGCAATCTCTACAACGGGGCAGGCTTGCCCGCCTCGCCGTTCCGTCTGACGAAGTGAGACGCCCTATCCTGCTTTTTTCAGTCGGCCACTGGTTGTGGTATTGCTGCTTTCTTGCGGCCGGCGAGTTTTCTTGACATATTACCTTCCTGCTTGCAGGACGGTCTACAAACGGGAGCACCCACCTTACTCGAAGCCTTGCCACCCTGTAAAATGCAGCAGGCAACGCGCACCCCTAGCTCAATTGGATAGAGCATCGGTCTACGGAACCGAAGGTTACTGGTTCGAGCCCAGTGGGGTGTAGTTTATGATTACCGCAATTTCACGCGCGAAGTCGGACGTCCGGAGCGTGTTGCACGCTCGCTGGTATCGGATGCTGGTGACCTGTGCCGAGCATCGGTCCAGCCTGCGCCACGTGTGCCCGCGCTGGAATTCTTTCGAGGCATTTTGCGAGGACATGGGCGCACCACCCGAGGGGCGCTCGATCCTTTGCCTCCGCGACGAGAACAAAGGGTATGCCCCCGGAAATGTTTTCTGGGGTACACGCCGCGATCGCCAGCAGACCGTGGCCCACGCCCGCGTGATCGAATGGGAGGGAAAACGGCTCTCTCTAACGGGCTGGGCGAGGGAACTGCAACTACTGCCGGAAACGCTCCGCAAGCGTTTGGCGACGATGTCACCGGAGAAGGCTCTCAGCGCGCGCAAATGGCCCAACCGCCACGCGCCGCGTACAAAATCCCTGAATAAGAGTTCTTCATTCCCCGGCGTCTCCTGGCGTCCTACAGAACGCAAGTGGGAAGCCAAGCTCCGCCATAGCGGGCGCCTGATCCATCTTGGCCTATTCCCGTGCGAGCGTGCAGCCGCTCAAGCGGTCCAAAGGGCTAGGCTCGAAATTGCCGTCCGACCAAAAAGCAGTCGAGTGACAACCGGTTGTTTGGGCAGCTTCGGTCCAGACCAGAGCATCGGTCACGTGGACCGAAGGTGAGGAATCAGGAAAACCAGTGAGACTACGGTAGCGGACGTGACCAGAGCTGACGGCTCTGGACGCAACGATTAACTCGTAAGTCAGCAGCGCGTCCGCCACCGTTTTTTTCTACCAATTTTATCAGCGATGCAGACTTTCGCCTGTCCTCACTGCCGCAAGATGTTTAGTGCGTCAGGCCACGACCAGGATGTCGTGTGCCCTCACTGCCTAAGCAATTCTCGATTACCAGATTCAATCAGCACACCGGAGGAGTTGCTCACTCCACGCGTCGCCACCCAGATCAGCCTTCCGCGCAAACGATCGATTGCAAGCATCCCCATCGCCATCGCGCTCACTCTTTCGGTGTTAGCTGGAACACTTTGGCTGACGAACGGACGACCTAACTCATTTGATCGAAATGCCGTCGTTTCGAGAGGCGACGGCCACACTTGGTTAAAGCTCAGCCCACAAGAGAAATGGAGCGTAGCGGAACGCTGTGCCGAACTTTCTAAGACGCATAGCCCAGAGGTATTCCGCGACTTCTTGGATGGCTTTTATCGCAATTCCGAAGCGGAGAATCTTCAACATCCGAAGCCCGCAAGCGATTTTCTCGATCTGCCGATCCACTCCCTGGCAGCCCACTGCGCTGCACTTAGTCCGCAGAATTTGCGGGATCTCGCCGTCACAAAATGACAAGCGCTGGCGGATTGTGACCAGAGGTGACGCCTCTGGAGGTTTACATCGTGTAACTTGGCAGCACAATCCGCCAGCGCCTTTTCTAGGCAATTCTTGCCGCGCGTCAGTGCCACCCCTCAAAAACTTGTTTGACAAAAGAGGCACGTCTTGGCATATTCGCCGTTGCCAAGTTTTTAACACGATGTGAACGTTCGCCTTCTCTCTCACGCCTGATCTCTTCGGGCGCGTAGGGCTGCGGTCGGCGGTTACATCGCGACGCGTTTTGTAACCGACTGACCGAAGGCCTCGCATCGTGGCCTTGGCCAGTCCTATTTCGCCCCAAGATTCTTGCTGCGTGCTGGCGGCCCGGAGTGCGGGCCGCCAGCCGTAGCCCTATTGCCATGTTTGATCATGCGCTAACGGACTCGGCGCGCTCGCACGGACGGCAGACTCAGGGCCTCGCGCTCGAAGGGATTCTGACGGATGGAGAGGGCAGCTCGGGCGCGCGGCCGCAACCCTTCCCAGGATCGGCCTATGAGCGATGCATCCCGCAACTCGCTGCAATTCCCGCAGCTCCGCCTGTTCGTTCCGGCCGAGGGCGACAACGACGATGGCGCGTTGTCACCACAAATCACGCTCAGCCAATTGTTCTGGCGTTGGTTCAAGCCGATCTGCCTGGAGGGCGAGAACGACGCCGATTCCACGATCAAGGAGTATGTCACGTCGATTGGCTACTGGATCGATCTGACGGGCGACCCGCCGTTGCTCCAAATCGACGAGTTCACCGTAGCCGGCTTCAAGAAAGCGCTTCACCAGGTGCTTTGGAAGCGCGGACCGCTGGGCACGCCCAGACCGTTGGCGGAACACACGATTGCCAAGCACTTGAAGCAGATCCGCGCCGTGCTGCGCCGCGCGGGACCCACGACGCACCCCGACAGGCCCGGCAAGCTATTGGTCGCGCAGGTGCCGCATATCCGCGTGAGCAAGCCGCGCTGCCTGCCGAAGAAACCCTTTCCCTTGGAAGTGGCGCGGCGTATCACGCTCGCCTCTCAGAAGCTCCCCGCCACGGACAAGATGATCGCGGGCGACGCGCGCCGCTGGTGGATTGCTCTTTTGCAAGTGCTGTACTTCACGGGCGTGCGCATCGGGACGGCGCTCAAGCTCGAGTGGCCGATGGTTTCGACGCGGGCCGATGGGCATTGGCTGGTGATCCCTGGCGCCATCATCGACAAGACGGGCAAACCGCTGGAAAAGTACCTCCACGACGACGCGTTCGCCGCCATCGAACAATTGCGAACCGAGGCCAGCCGCGTTCTCTTGTGGCCGCATTGCCGGCGCTATCTATCGACGATCCACGACGATTTGCAGGCGCTGGCGGGCATCCCGGACGCAGACCGCTTGAGTCCCCAGGCATGGCGCCGTACGCACGGCACGGAAATGGCCCGCGTGGGAGCGAAGTTCGGGATCCGGATCGCCCAGGCCGCCCTCGACCACGAAGACGAGCGGACGACGCGAGCCAGCTACGTGGACATCGAACCGGAGTTGATCCGGCAACTCCCCGCCTTAGTTGTGCCCAACGCCATGCCGGCGCGCCCCGATCCGCAGCGCCTGCTGTTCGGCTAGCGCTCGTTTGTTCGATCAGCTTTCCAAACGCGCAAATTCCTTGCAACGCGATCCGCCGCGGCCCCATTGGAGCGAAGGCGGACGGACCCCGGGCGCTTCGTCGCCCGACTTCTCCGCGGCGGATCGCAACTCTTCCTTTGTGGCCCGAAGCTGCGGAGCATCTTCGTTTGGAAGCTCTCCCAGATGTTTCCGCAGCGACGGGCGTTCTCAAACTGCACGGAGGTGTATCCATGATTTGCATCGTTCGTGACACACTGAACGAAGTAGTGAACAGCACCTACCATCGCCAGGAAATGACCTGGCACGTCATGTCTGCCGCTTGGTTCGGCGCTGGCGCAGCGGTAGCCGCCGCCGTGGACCTGGACTTCGCCGCAAGATTCTGGGCCGGCCTGGCCGCTTTCAATCTGGTAGTTGCCGGCCTGCATCGTCGTCGCGCGCACGAGGGCCAGGCATGATTAAGCAACGCCGCGACGCCGCCCAGCGCCAATGCGATCGGTTCAACTCGTTGCACCTGGTCGGACGTTGGGTGCAGTACTGGCCGGGGGCGAAGATCGGGCCGGGGTACGAAGCGCAGACCCGTTCGGAGGCCGAAGTGCTGGCCGACCACACGGCCGTCGTTTGGGTGCATGGGCATTCCTCATGCATCGCGCTGGCGCACGTGGAGCCGATCGACGGCTTCACTCCGTACGCGAACGACAAGGCCCGCAACTATCGCGCGATTGAAAAGGCCACCGCCACCACGAACCGGGCGCAGGTCGTTCTTCGGCCACTCCTGACCAACGTGCCCGAGCAGCCAATCGACGCCGTCGAGACGCGATGCCCGCTGTGCGATGCG
>JBGTDH010000790.1:0-12784 GCA_041748435.1 Pirellulales bacterium | reverse complement strand
GACGAGATTTCGCGCCAGTCTTGCCTTTGAACTTCAGCACCGCCACGTAGCGTTCAAGGTAAGCTCTGAGAACACGGTGCTTCGCTTGACTGTGTGGCCGAATCAGCGGGGGATCACTCCCAGGCTTCCAGTCATGGTGCTCGTGGCTCATGGTCGACACTCAAGCCGTTTGTTTGCTCTTAGGCCGCGGGTCTTGCAGCCGGGCAGCTTGATACTGCTCGCCCAGCTCTTTTCTTGTTAACGCAGCGGGCACTGCGTTGCGCGTGACGCGAGGGTAGTCGTCGTATGTTCGGCCGTCGAGTTCACGACCAGTGGCGCTCTTCTTGATGCCGCCCCATTGTTTGAAAAAGAACGGAACCTTGGCCCGCTCGCATTGCTTGCGGATGCTGAAGACCCACTCAGGGAGCATCGGCCGCGCACCTGGCCCGCTTTCGCCGCCAACAATCACCCAGTCTATCCCGCGCAGGTTGATTGTTCCCAGACCCTCCAGCAGTGGCTCGATCGACAAAAAAGCCATCGATGGCTTTGCGTCCCGGAGTTGCTGGATTCGTGGAAGTCCGTGTCGTCGATTCTCAACGCTGACGCCCCACCAGATATGCGACAACTCAGCGGCAAAACGGAGCTTCGTTTGGAGCAAATCGCGAAGGCGCTCACCTCGCTTCGTGAGCACCTGGTAGATGTGCCAGTCCGCCGCCGCCATGACTCGTGAGACCAACTCGATGTAGGCGTCCGGCACATCCTTATGGAAGAGGTCGCTCATCGAATTGACGAATACCATCCGCTGCTTCGACCAAGTGATCGGTTCCGTGAGTTTTTCCGGCACGAGCCGCAGGTCGAAGCCTTGCTCGTAGGGATGTCCGGGCACGCCTCGGAATCGCTCGGCAAATGTCTCGGCATAACAGTGGGCGCAGCCCGGACTGACCTTGGTGCAGCCACGCACGGGGTTCCATGTCACGTCCGTCCATTCGATTTTGGAGTTAGCGCTCATCGTGGACCTCGCTATGGTTCCCGGATTATAGTGTACAAGTGTAGTATTCGACAAGAGTCCCGCCGCCGAATTGACCTTAATACGTAACGACTTACAACAGATACTCCCAGATCAATTTTGGTCAACGCCGCAAGTCGAACGCAGGTTTCGCAGGAGGTTGGACGATAATACCTGCTCTTTTTGCCAGCCAATCGCGACAGTGTCGGCGCGAGAAATCTTCCGCATCGTCGGCGTTCCCTTGGTGAGCGGGCAGCAATAGCAAGTCCTCCTGCTGGGCCACCACCAGGAGCTGCGAGGTGAGCGGCTGCGTGGCGCGGCTCATGCGAACCAGTTCGGTCAGGTCGGAAAACCTGCTTCGGTCCAACACACCGACCGACGCGTAAGAGCGGGTGACGGTCGACATCTACAAATTGGCGGCCGGACGGGCACAGGCGGCGGGGTGGCGGTGAGCGATTCATCAGGTGCCGCCGGCGATGTCGAGTGGTTCCTGGCGGCAGGCGACGCTGAAATCGCTGATGGGGTCGAGTCGGTCGCGTTCGAAGGCAAGGCGGATTTGTTCAACCGTCAAATTTGGCTGCGCATACAGGTCGATGATTTGGCGGAGACAGGCTTCGGCCGCGGCCAGCGCCCCAGTGACTTCTGGGCGAATGTCGAAGCCGGCAATGCGATTGTGGATCTAAACCGGTGGAGGCGATCGGATATTATCCCACCGCTCTTGCGCTGCGGCCCGAGACGGTTGCTCTTCACCACGCGCTGGGTCTGCAATGGCACGGGATCGAGCCTGTCTGGCTCGGGACGCTCTTTGCGGAAAGGCCTGACCGTCTTCGATGACCTGGAGAGCGATGTCCTGACGGGCTCTTCGGGTTCGGACTGGTTCTTCTTCGGATCTGGCAACGACACTCCCAACGATCGAAAAAACACGGAAGCGGCTAACTGATCTGCGGTTCTCAGCCTCTGGCAACCTCTCTCGAGTGATCCCCATTTGGCGAGCAAGCGTGCGCGGGAGCCGTTGCCTGAAATGCCGGTCAAAGCTACATTCAGTCGACCGCTCGGAGGGTAAGCGAATGGCTAGCGGCCTGACTCGAAATCAGGTGCCGGGAAACCGGTTGAGGGTTCGACTCCCTTGCCCTCCGCTTTTTGTGATGTAAGGACTTAGTCAATTCTCCTGGCCGGCACAGCCGGGTTCGTCGGACGACATTCTCGCCCTACGATCGAGGTACGCCTCGACAGCCTCGAGCGCGTCCTCTGGCATGGAATCCACTCGACGCAGTTTTTCAATCGTGTTTTGCATTGCCGGATCAAACTGCGCGAGACCGCGGACAAGGTACAACTCGTCGTTTTTCAGGCACACGATGTACTCGGTCTCGCGCGTATTGCCATAATCGAACCCGATCGCGCGTTGCACGACAAAGAAATTGTCGGCCGGACGAACAGTGATGCGGCTCCGCACGACATTCCACTTGTCGGCGAAAGGGTAAAGCAACCACGTCTCGTCATCATGCACATGGAGATACGAATCCCTGAACCGTTCGTTTGGAGTTGTGCCCTCGAGTGCACGCCACATGCCCTGCAGCTGGCGCGACGCCACGGAGGCTGGACGGATTTCGTACCACCACAACAACGCGGCGACAGTGACGACGTACAGGATCAACCAGCGAGCGCGAACGAGTGCTTTTTTCATGACGTTCTTCTTATAGCCATCAGTACGAGCGGCCAATCGAGCCTGACGGCGGGCCCGGACTCGATGGCGGGAAAACGGCTGATCGGTAACAACGACCCGCCAAGACACTAGAACTCGCAGAGCAGGACGTCAGGTAGCGGAATTCGTGAGAATTCCGACGCCGGAACACGACGGAACCGAGCGGCTGGGCGGTGGGAACTTGCAGCCTAGCGGCAGGATGGAGAGTTTCGCTGATCGAGGGAGACCATACCAGAATGCGGTGGGTCCCCCCTTCTTCTGAACTTGCCTGAATTCGCTTGAAGGTACGATCGTTATAACTTACCTTAGGACCAGGATTTGTCCGCCTCGATTTTTTGGAATAGGCGAGCTGGGTAAGATGATTAGTGCGGCGCGATGCATTTGGGTGTTGCCCGCCTTGTGGCTTGCAAGCCGCTTCACCGGCAGAGCGATGACTATGACTATAGGGATAGAAAGAGACGAGCATGTTCCAGTTTTTTCGGACTGCATTCGGCACGCGAACTCATAAATCGAAATGGAACTCTTGGCGAGGACGTGAGGGTCGACTCAAGTTGGAGCGGTTGGAAGATCGCAACCTGCTGGCCGTGTTCACGGTGACGGTCACCGCTGACAACGGGGCCGGATCGCTGCGCCAGGCAATTCTGGACGCCAATGCCGCGGGGGGGCCCGATGTGATTCAGTTCAACATCGGGGCTGGTGGACTCCAGACCATCGAGGTCAATTCGAAGCTGCCCGATATCACGGGCGCGGCCGTGATCAATGGCACAACGCAGCCAGGGTTCGCCGGAAGTCCCCTGATCGAGATCAATGGACCCGGCTTGGGCGGGCCTCCCGCCGGATTGTTCGCGGGACTGACCATCCTCGGTGGCGCAACGACGGTGCAAGGTCTGATTGTCAACAACTTCGGCACCTCGGGCATTGTGATCGGCTCGGCCGGCAATACGATCATCGGCAATTACATTGGAACGGATCCCACCGGCACGCAAGCGCGGGCCAACGGCTTTTACGGAATCCATATTGTTAACACGCCCAACAATATCATCGGCGGCACCACGGCCGCGGCCCGGAACTTGATCTCCGGCAATGGCATTAGCGGCCTGTTCCTCGAAGGCGGCTCGTCAACGGGCAATACGATCCAGGGAAACTACATCGGCACGACACTCAACGGGGCGGCTGCCCTGGGCAACGGCTTTGACGGCATTGAGCTCTTCAGTGGTTCCAACAATCTGATCGGGGGAACCGTCCCCGGGGCCACCAACCTAATCTCGGGCAACATGGGAAATGGCGTCTCGATTACCGGACCGAGTGCCAACCTCAACACGGTCCAGGGCAATCTGGTGGGCGTCAACCTGGCGGGCACAGCAGCGTTGGGCAACGCCTTGGATGGCGTCGGTATTCTCGAAGGCTTCAACAACCTCGTTGGCGGGACAACGGTCGCCGCTCGAAATATCATTTCGGCCAATGGGACCGCCGGCGTGTCGATCAGCGGCAGCACCGCTACCGGCAACCTGGTGCAAGGCAACTTCGTGGGAACGAGCCTGGATGGCGCTGCGCCGCTGGGCAATGCCTTTGGCGGTGTCGTCATCGACGGCGCTGCCAACAGCATCATCGGCGGCACGGTCGCCGGGACGGCGAATCGCATTGGCTTCAATGGCCTGGTCGGTGTGCTGGTCTCCGCGGGTGTCGGCAATGCGATCCTGGGCAACTCCATTTTTGCGAATGTTGGTCTGGGCATTGACTTGGGCTTTGTCGATCCAGACGACTTGCCCTCAACCAATGGCGTTACGCCCAACGATCCGCAGGACCCGGATATCGGCCCGAACTTGTTGCAGAATTTCCCGTCGCTCGTCTCCGCCGTTTCCTTCAATGGCACGACAACGATACGCGGAAGCTTCAACAGCACCCCCAACACGCTGTTTCGCGTGGAACTGTTTACCAACCTCGTGGAAGATCCTTCACTGCAGGGCGAAGGCGAAACGTTTTTGCTCGCGCAGAACGTCCTGACCGATGCGAACGGCAACGCGACGTTGACGATCAATGCCGGCATTGAGATTCCACGGGGACGGTTCATTACGGCCACGGCTACGAATCCGTCGAACAGCACCTCCGAGTTCTCGGTGTCCGTCGGAGTCGTGGGTCCCCGGTTCCTGATAACGGCCGCGGATAGCGGCGGCGGCCCCCATGTGGTGACCTACGATCAGGAAACCCAGACCAGGCACTTGAGCTTTTTTGCGTACCATCCGACCTTCGCAGGGGGCGTCCGCGTAGCCTCAGGCGACTTCAATGGCGACGGCATTGCCGATATCGTCACCGCGCCGGGGCCCGGGGGCGGCCCCCACGTGCGAGTCTTTGACGGCACCACGGGCGAGAACCTGCCGGGCCCTATCGGGAACTTCTTTGCTTACCATCCGACCTTCGCCGGCGGCGTCTTTGTGGCCGTCGGAGACGTCAACGGGGACATGGTGCCGGATATTATTACGGGCGCGGGGGAAAACGGTGGACCCCACGTCAGGGTCTTCCACGGCGTGACAGGATTGGAAATCGCCGGCTTCTTTGCCTACGACGTGGCATTTAGCGGCGGCGTCCGCGTGGCGGCCGCGAATCTCGTTGGCGACGGTCGGGTCGAGATCATCACGGGCGCCGGGCCCGGAGGCGGCCCTCACGTCCGCGTTTTCGATGGAACCACGCTGGCGCTTACGGCAGCCGAATTCTTGGCTTACGATCCGCTGTTTGCAGGCGGAGTCTATGTTTCGGCCGGTGATGTCGATGGCAACGGCCAAGTCGACATTGTGACAGGCGCCGGCGCCGGCGGTGGGCCGCACGTGCGGTCCTTTAACGGTGCGACGGGCGCTCCGCTGGCAAGTCCGATCGGGAGTTTCTTTGCTTTCGATCCCGCATTCGCTGGCGGCGTGAGGGTGGCAACCTCGGACTCCAGTGGCGATGGCGTGGCCGACGTCATCGCGGGAGCGGGTCCAGGCGGCGAACCGAACGTACGCACATTCCGCGGTCCGGACGGGCAACAATTGCAGACTTTCTTGGCCTACCACCCGGCCTTTAGGGGCGGAGTGTTCGTCTCCGGCAGCGCACTGCCGCCGGCCATTGGCTCGCCCCTGCTCGTCGCTGCCGAGGACGGCGGTCCCCCACCCTCACCCACCGGCAGCGTTCTGGATACAAGCCAACTTGACTTGCTGAACTTGCGACTTGGCAGCGCGCTCACCGGCGTCGATATTCGCGTGGCGGACCTGCCGCCGGGGATGCTTGCCTCGGCCAGTGGCACTACGATTCTTCTCGACCGCGACGCCGCCGGTTATGGCTGGTTCGTCGATCCCACACCGGCGTTGAATGAGGAATTCCCAATCCTCTCAGCCGCAGGATTGCGGGCGGCGGAAGGGTCCGCCGCTCAAGGCGCCATCGATCTGCTCACGGTGCTCGCCCACGAGGTGGGACACTTGAACGGGCATCCCGATCTGTTCACCAGCGACGAGTTGGACGAATTGATGTTGGATCGCTTATCCCCCGGAGTCCGCCGCTCGCGATCACTGGAAGCGTTGGATGCCTTCTTTGCCGCCGGCCAGTCGTAGACTACCACACGTGCGCTAAGCGTACAAAAAAGCCGTCCAGGCCCAGGTTTCCCTGCCGCCGGCTGAACGACCCGACGTGCAGATCGTCGTGAAACACTGGCCGTCCCAGCATATTGAACCAGTTGGTGAAGTCGTACCCGGATTCCAGCTTCCAATGACAACCTTGCCAACTGAAGCCAAACGCCAAATCCAGCACGGGAACGGCCCGTTTGGCATTGTCTCGCACGTCCACAATTAATCCCACCGCATCGGCTTCCAGAAGCCTTGTCTCAAACTGGCCCGTGAGCAATGACGTGCCGGCTCGTCCGAATAAGCCCCAGCCGTAGCAAATGTCCCACTGGGCTTCGGCGGCTATCCGCAAGCCAAGGGCATCGAAGTCCGTCGAGTCGACGACCAAACCGTTGGTAAAGTCGCCCCCCTGGTAGGCTATCTGAAAAGCTTCCTGCATGCGCGCCCCGCGCACGCCGCCCGACACGCGAAGACGCAGCGTTTCGTCCACCATGAACGAACGCCCCAGCTCAAGATCGAAGACGTCGTATTCCAGCGAGGCGTTTGCTGCTGCTTGCGCGGCGTCGATATTGAACGCCGGATGGGAAGCGGTCGCTCGAATCACGCCGGTCACCTGGTCGTCTCCCCGCGAGTGCAGATTCGTATAGGTGAAGCACACATCCCAGCCCGAGGCGAAGCTAAACCCCAGCCCCGTGCGCACGCCGCTCTCCCGGTCCAGCGACACCTGGGCGATGTCACCACTGACGGCGGCTGCGGTCAGAGGGTCGACGATTGCATAATCCAAGCCCTGGCGCGTCGGCTTCCAATTCAGATAATCGATGAAGATAAAAGGCTGCTTGGCCGGCGGCCACAGCGCCCCCGAAGGTGGGCAGGCGCCGACCGCATCTCCGCATCCCGGCGTACCCCGGACACCGTGAGGCATGTCGAACAATACCGGTGGATGCTCCTCCGGCACGGTGGCGTGAAACTCACGCGATTCGTAGGGCGATGGCGTCGGAGGCTGAGCCGTCCTGGCCCTCGTTGCGCAAAGCAACACCAGGCACGCCAGCGCTGTGAGACCCTTGACCAATTGACCTCCCTCCGTCAAACCGACGAGCTAGCACGAGACGAATGATTGGTAAATCAAGATATCGGACCTGAGGCCCCGGCATCTTCATCCTATCCGTCAAAGTCGCCCCTGCTTCTGCAATCTCAAGCAGCGAACCGGCAAGACTATTTCCCGCTTGGGAGCGGTGCTGGTTTGGGCAGACTCTCCAACAACTGCCGGGCGGGAGCGTGGCTGGGCTGTCGCGCCAAAACGCGTCGCAACTCTTTGGTCGCCTCCCCATAGTTTGCCTGGGATGCCAGCACTTCCGCCATCTCGAAGCGCCATTCGGTCTGCTGCGGCTCACTCTCCAGCGCGTTGCGATAGGCGGACAACGCGGCGGCCGACTCTCCCAGCTCCTGGTGCAGTCTCGCTTTGGTCCGCAGTTGCATCGCAGTGAGGGACGCGGAAGCGGGATCTAGAAGCTCAAGACCCCGTCGGAGGAGCAGCCGGCTGTCGACCAGGGGCAAAGTGCCGGCTTCGCGCTGGTCGGTAGCGGGATAGCGATGGAGTGCAGCCGCCAGCAGGACCTCAGGGCGATCGGGCAGGATATCTTTTAGTAGCTGAGGGGGCGTGAGATGCTGGCTTGCCTGGTCCAGGATCGGAGCAAGATGCGAGCCGTCTAATTGCAGGCAGTGTCGCCAGCTGCGCCAAGCCGCTCGTGGCGTGCCCGCCAGCAACTCTTGTTGCCCAAACAGAAACCACGCCGGCGCGTCGCCGGGGAGCAGCCGCTTGGCGCGTTGCAGGTATCTTTCCGAGGGATCGGCGCGCTCAAATCGTTCGGCATTGGCCGCCAGGAAAGTCTGTGCATCTGGCAGGATTGGACAAAGGTTGCGCGCCTCCACTAAACGCTTAAGCCCCGGCGCCAGATGACTGGAGACGAGAGCCACGCCGCCGTTATCGATCAACTCTTGCTCTTCTGGGGAAGCGGCCGAGAGACGGTCGAGTTCCTCAACGGCGTCTTGGAAAAAGCCGAGATGCGCTTGAGCCAACTCGGATCGCAGCAAGGCGTCGGTCGGCATCAGACGCACGGCCGCTTCGAGCGCGTCGATGCGCGCCTGGCGGCGGTCGAGATCATCGGTCGAGCGCAGTTGGCCGGCGACGGCTTGCAGCGATCTGACGGCCTGCTTTTTCCACGCCTCCTGACAACCGAGGATTGCCAGGCCTAAGAACGCCGTTCCCGCCACGAGTGAGACCGCGAGAGGTAACCGCTCCCACGAACCCGGCGGCAGCTCTCCGTGCTTCGGCGAAACGGGCTGCGATTCCCGTCCGCGCGGATCTGCCAAAGCCGCAACGAGAGCCAATAAGACAATCACCAAAATGGTGATCGCCGGCATATGCATACCGAAATCGCCAAAGCTGTGGATCACCACAGTGGTCAGGCCAAACAGACTTCCCACCACCATGCCCGAGGCCTGGGGTGAGGCCTGCTGCAGGAGGGCTCTGTAGCCGAGGCGGTACATGCACGCGATCAGGGCCAAACTCAATCCCAAGCGCGCCACCCCCCCCTCGAGCAGAGCCTCGACGTATTCGTTATGGGCATGATCGTAAGCCGTGTTCGTGTCGACGGCCTCTCGGCGACCCAAAGGCTCGACAAACTGAAAGGTCCCCAGTCCCGCGCCCCAGAGGGGAAAATCACGGACCAGCAGCACGGAACGGGTCCAGAGGGGCAGCCGCCCCTCCAGAAAAGCCTCGCCGCTGTAGACCGTTTCCATTCTTCGTTCAACACGCTCCGACCCCAACCAGTTGACGAGGGCCATCGAGGTGCCCAACATCACCACGCCCGCCTGGAGGACCAGCATCCTCGTAGAGCGCGTCCAATGGATCAGCAGGCACAGGAGGGACGTGGCGGCCAACGACAACAGACCGCCGCGTGAGAGTGAGAGGGCCACTGCGCCGATCATTAACGTCAGCGAAAAGCTAACCCAGAGGACGGACGACTGCTCCAACCACGACCAGGACGATTTACGGGCCTGTGCAAGGCTCCGGCGCGAGGAATTGCCCCCGAGTGCATGCCCCATGTGCGGAGAACTGCGTTGGCGCCAACGATTGCCCCCTTGGTGGAGAATGAGGCCCAGGCCCAGTCCGATGCAAATATTGATATAGAAGGGGAAATGATTTCGGCAAATAAACGGACCGAAGGGCGAGCCCAGGGTCTGGATCTGCCAGTAGACGGTTTGCGGCGGACCAGCAAAGTGCTGCAGGAGCGCAAACAAGGAGAGGCAGGCGCCGTTGACGACCGACAGAATACTGACGCGTCTCAGGAAATCGACCGACGCTAAATAGTTCCGGACCACGAAGAACAGCAGCAGCGCCCCCAGCAAACGTAGCAGGCCTTGTCGAGTGGCATGTGGATAGAGGCTGAGCGTACTCCCCGTGGGCGGCCTGAATTGGTCCAACTGCTGTCGCTGCGGCAGCACTTCCATTTGGGTGGGAAGCAATTCTGCTTGAAGGGCTACCGCGTGCGGCGCCAGCCACGAGAGCATCGATCGAGGCAAGGGCACTAACTGAATGAGGCAGAATAAGGTCAAGAGTGCCAAGATCAGCAGCAGAGGGCACCGGCCCCAACGATACCCGCGCTCCAGGATTGCCATGCCGCTGGCCAAAGTAAGAACCAGCAGCAGACCTAGATACAGGACGAACTCGCAGAGGGGCTCTGCCCCGGCCAGCAGCCAAGGAGACGTTGCGACCAACAGCAAGACCGATGCGTCCAAGCAGCGGCGCAGCATGTTGTGGGCAAACGTACGACGAGTTCCTGCCTGCTGATCAACCGAAGGCGTGGGCATGCGGATCGGAACTGCCTGCCGCAGGGCTGCGGTTTACGGCGTCGTTCGCTGCAAGCGAAGCAGCCACTTCGGAGAGGAGCGAAAGTTGGGCTCGCGAGTGCCGATCGAACTGACATTTGCAGCGGCGGGATTGGGCGTACCAAGGGGTCCGCCTCCACCTGCGCCACCACCACCGTCGCCATCGCCTCCGGAAGGTCCACCCCCGGGCGTAGTCGGGGAGGCTTGGCCTCGACACGTGCGGAAGCGTTCGGCAGCTTGACGCTGGCAGGCGGCGCGCGCCTGCCCGGTCAAACTGTTGCACATGGCCCGTTCCGTCTGGAACTGTTGCTGGCACGCTTGAACGGCGAGGGGACCGTTCTCAGCGATCACGGTGCTGCTGCCGATAAGCGCCAACAGGGCGAACAAAGGAAAAGCCAAGACGGTTCCTACAATAGCGGAGTGTCTCATAACTCGTCCCAACATTCGGGTGCCGTTCATTGGTTTCCCTCTCATTTAACTTGCAAACCAGCTAGCTTCACGCATTCAAGGTATACCCGGACGAGGTCCGAGTCAAGAAGCGCATTTCGCCCCTATTCGCTTTAGGGGGGTGAGGGACGGGGCGTTGTCCTTTGCGGCAATGCCAGAATCTGCCGTTCCAGGCTGGCTTCCGTGTCCCAGTATTTCAATCGCATGCCGTTGGCATATACCGTCGGCGTTCCCTGGACTCTCAGGGCCTGGGCCTCTTTGACATCTGCCTGAACACGCCGGTTCGATTCCGAGCTCTCCATAACATCGAACAACTCCTCGGTCAGCCCAAGCATGGGCAGGCTTTCGCGAAGTTGCTGGTCGGTGAACTCTCCCTGACGCTTGAACAACCAGGAATGCAATCTCCAAAAACCATCGTCGCCCGCCAGAATTCCGGCCGCCTCCGCCGCTCGGGCGGCCCGACAGGCATTCGGATGAAGATTGGATCCCGCGGCGGCGTTGCAGTCGGTACACAGGGGATAATGCTTCATCGAGAACGAAATGTTGTTGTTGCGTTGAACGATTGAGGCAAGCTGTTGCTCGACCTCTGCACAGAACGTGCAGGAGTAGTCCGAGAAAAGAACGACGTGGAACGCGGCATCTTCGGCGCCGCGCCAGTAGTGGCCGCGAATGATGGGACTGCTCGACGACTCTTTCGTTGCCGATGTCGCGGCTGTTGGCGGGCCATTGTCTCCCGGCACAATGTCTCCCGGCGCATTGTGACTGCCGGCAATTTCAGCCTGCGACCAGCGTCGCTCGGCCTGCACCACGACGAGTACGGCCGAGACTACCGAGAATCCAACTGCAAACGAGGATGCCGACCGCGAGGACGACCTCGACGGGCCGGGGGTCACTTCAACCAGAATCCAAAAGGCCAGGTTCAATCCGTGAATCAACAAGCAGTAAACGCAATACTGCTGGCTAAAAATCATGATCCCCAAAAAGGACAGCGAGACAGCAGCCGTAAGCCGCACGACACGCCTCAGGAACCGCGAGGCCCCGTCGCGCTGCATCGTGGCCCAAGCCATTGCGGTCCCGGACAGGCAGGCCAGTCCCCAAAAGGCCACCGGCCAACCCGCAATGGTCGACCACCGTCCGTTGAGGACCAGCGCGCAATCGGAAATCGGACCACAACCGGGAAGGTCGCGCGGCTGAAAACTCAGCAAGGCCAGGGTGGCATGCAGAGGCAGTCCTAGCGCCAGCAGCAACCAACCCATCAGCCGGCAAGCTGGAAGCAGGTTATGGCGTAGCGGCATGTTCGTTGGTGCCAGGCATGTGTTGATTGCAACGCAGTCAGCCTCTCCGCCGGTCGAGGGCAGCCGTTAAAGTCTGTGCGATTCTCCCCGTCCCCATAATCGCTAAACCCCGCGCGGCCAGTCGGCCGATACCTTGCGGCAGTCCCTCAGGTCCATGATGCGCGCTAAGGAGTCGAGGTTTGGAGATCCGGCGTCTGGTAATCGTGATGCTCTTCACCATGTGCAGTCAAGGCTGCAGCATGTACTACACGGGCGCGCGAACGCTGTTCTGCGAGCCCCTCCGCTATTGTGCGCCCAAGGACTATTTCTTCGCAACTATTCGCAACCGCATCGTCGCGGAAGATACGTGGCGTCAGATCCAGAAGACCGATTCGGCCGGACCGTTCTCTGCGGATTATGCCAGCGGTTTCAAATGCGGGTACGCCGACTACCTCTGCTATGGCGGCACCGGAGCGCCGCCGCCGCTGCCGCCGCGGCAATACTGGCGCAAATATCATCAAACGCCGGAAGGGCATCAGGCCATCCTGGATTGGTTCGCCGGCTTCCGCCATGGGGCGGCGATGGCTCAATCCAGTGGACAACGCGAACTCGTGACCGTACCGACATCGTTGTTCGGTCCCGCTGATCCCTCGGCATTCGGGCCGGGCGATGTTACCGTCCCCACGGTGCCACCCGCAGCGCCCCCCGTTGCGCCGCCGGAAGTGTTGCCCGCGCCCCCTGCGATAGACCTGCCGCAAGCGCCTGCACCCTCGTACTTCCAGAGGACGGCGGGAGCGGAGCCCGAGCAGAAACCGCCCAGGGGCATCCCGCCACAGTATGAAGTCCTGCGGATGGAAACATCGCCCCCCGTCGCGCTACGCATTCGACCACCCAACGG
>JBGTDH010000789.1:0-7882 GCA_041748435.1 Pirellulales bacterium | reverse complement strand
AGGGGTTTAACAACAAGCTAAAACTGATCACCAGAAAATCGTATGGCTTCCGCACGCAAGAAGCCTACGAAACGGCCCTCTACCACAACCTCGGAGCCCTTCCGGAGCCCAAATCCACCCACAGATTCTTCTGAAGAGGCTTTTTCTTGATACGACCGGGCATCGTCCCCCACGCCACCCGACATGGTCACGCGAATCCCCTTTGGGTGCTCGAGGTTTCGGTGACTCCCCTTTCCGCCTCGATTCACGAAACCCGCCAATTCAAGGTCTCTGATCAACTCTCAAATCTTCCGAGGCATGCTCGTGCTTCCAGTCGACTGCTGCTGCAGCCGTATTCTAGTACGCCCTTAACCTAAGGGCAAAGTAGGCGGCCAGCGAAACCGGATCTAGTGCGTTGCACGGAACGTTTTGGTTGACGATCGCCCCGGCTAGGACCTAAAATCGCACTGCGGAGTGCTGTCGTTACGTTCTGGGATGCCGGCTGGCGTCCCGCGTGGCATCGATCCATCAGAGAAGGGCGGTTGGGTTCCGGCAAGGCGCGGAGTCCGGCCGATCGATTATGGCTGTATTGCAAGTGCTCAACGGGCTGAATCCGGGACAACAGTTCCCCTTGGACCGCGAGAAATCGGTCATGGGACGCAGCCCCGATTGCGACATTGTGCTGGATGTGGGCGCCGTGAGCCGTTTCCATGCGCAGATTCTGCAGCAAGGCAGCGACTACTTCGTCGAGGATCTGAAGAGTCGCAACGGCACCTACGTCAACGGCGAGGTGGTCAACGGGCGTCGGCAACTCAAAGATCGGGATCAGCTCAAGGTCTGCGATCTGCTGTTTGCGTTTCATCAGGTGGTGCCGCCGGTCAAAACGGCCCAGCCCACGCAGGGTTCCGCCGGCACGGTCATCATGGATGATTCGGAGATGGCCACGAGCTCGACGATCATGTCGAAGCTCGATGTCTCTTCCAGCGGCTCGGGACTTCGCGTCACAGTGAACCCCGAACTCAAACTGCGGGCCTTGCTGGAGATCACGCGTAATCTGGCGGGGGGCCTGGTCTTGGAAGACGTGTTGCCCAAGATTCTGGACAGCTTGTTCAAGGTGTTCATCCAAGCGGATCGCGGCTTTGTCGTGCTGCGGGAGACGGCCGAGGGGCCGCTGATTCCCAAGGCCGTGAAGTACCGGCGCAACCAGACGGACGATACGGTGCGCATCAGCCGCACCGTAGTGAATCAAGCCATGAACACCAAGGAGGCCTTGCTCTCTGCCGATGCCGCTACCGATTCGCGGTTCCAGATGAGCGAGAGCATTGCCGATTTTCGCATTCGCTCCATGATGTGTGCCCCGCTGATCGACAGCGCCGGCCGGGCGTTGGGCGTCATTCAGATCGATACACTCGACCAGCGCAGCCGCTTCCAGCAGGACGATCTGGACGTGCTGGCCAGCGTGGCCTCGCAAGCTGCGTTTGCCGTGGAGAACGCGCAGCTTCACGAATCGGTCATCAAGCAGAAGTCTTACGAGCGGGATCTGGCGCTGGCACACAAGGTCCAACAGGGACTGTTGCCCAGCGAGCCTCCCAAGATTTCCACGTACGATTTCTTCGATTTCTACGAGCCGGCCAACCAGGTGGGGGGCGATTACTTCGATTACATCGAACTGTCCGACGATCGCCTGGGCGTGATCGTTGCCGACGTCTCCGGCAAGGGCATTCCTGCCGCACTGCTCATGGCCAAAGTTTCGGCAGACACCCGTTACTTCCTGGCCAGCGAGCGCAGCCCTTCGGCCGCCATCTGCAAGCTTAACCGGAGCTTTGCCCGCCGCGGCTGGGAAGACCGGTTTGTGACGTTTGTGCTGGGACTGATCGACTGCAAGCAGAACAAGCTCACGATTGTGAACGCCGGCCACATGGCGCCCTATCTACGGGACGCCAATCGCAACGTGCGTCCGCTGGGCGAAGCGGAGTCCGGCGTGCCCCTGGGCGTGGATGCCGATTATCCTTACGAAGAGTTCGTGTGCGATCTGAATCCCGGCGATAGTCTCACGCTCTTTACCGATGGCTTCAGCGAGGCCATGAACGCCGCCGGAGATCTCTACGGAACGGACCGCATCGAAGAACAATTGCGCACCAGGGAAGACGATATCGTTAAGCTCGGCAAGATGATTCTAGACGACGTGAAAAAATTCACGGGCGACACGCCGCAGAGCGACGACATGTGTCTGCTGCTGTTCGGCCGGAAATCGTGAGGCTCGCAAGGCGTGGGGCGAACAAATTGCGAGGGCGGATTGACCTAGCAGTTGCGCATGACAGGTTCCTGATCGAAATCGACGCCTGACATCCTTGCCGCCGCAGATCACCGCCGTTCAACTGACACCCCAAGCATTGAGATGTCGCCTCTCTCGCTGCAATTCCGAGCCGGGTTGCTGGCACTCTTGATGGCCGCGGGGTGCGCCCGGCCCATCGAATCACCGCCGACTGCGAAACGACCCCGGAGTGTCGAAGCTCCCACCTTTGCACCGCACAAGTTGCCGGATCCACCGGGAATTCACAACCTGGTGTTTGCCGCGCCGCGCGTCTACTCGGGCAGCGAGCCGCTTTCGGATGCATCGTTTGCCGCACTCTCTCAGTTGGGCATCCAGACCGTGGTGAGCGTGGACGGGGCGCGGCCGGCAGTCGAAGCGGCGCGTCGCCACGGACTGCGGTACGTCCACATCCCCATCGGCTACGACGGCGTGCCACAGAAGGCCCGCGAGTCCTTGACGCGGCTGGTGCGCGAAACGGATGGTCCGATCTATGTGCATTGTCATCACGGTCAGCATCGCGGACCGGCCGCCGCCGCCGTGGCGTGTCTCGCTGCGGGAGAAACCGGCCACGATCAAGCCACTGCCTTGATGGAACTGGCGGGCACGGGAAAACACTACCCAGGTCTGTGGCGGGATGTGGCCGCGTTTCAGCCGCTCCCTTTGGACTTAACATTGCCGGAGCTGGTCGAGGTGGCGGAGGTCGAATCGTTCGCGGCGGCCATGGCCAAGATCGATCGCAATTTCGACAACCTGAAGCTCTGCCAGCAGGCGGGCTGGAGCGTCCCCAAAGAGCATCCCGATCTGGTTCCCAAGCAAGAGGCGCTGATTCTGCAGGAAGGGCTGAGCGAATCCCTCCGCAACCTGGCGGCCAATCGGCCCGCGGAGTTCCAGGAGGCGCTCCGCGAAGCGGTAGGGCTGGCCACCTTCCTGGAAGAGGCGTTGCGGCGAAACGATGCTCCTCAAGCTACACAACTGCTGGAACAACTGGAGCAGTCGTGCCCGCGGTGCCACCGCAAACACCGCAACGGCTGAGTTGTCGAACTGCGGAGCCCTCCTTCTAGAAATCCGTATCGTTCCACAGATCATTGCGGGCCGCATCCGAAAACAGGTCGATTGCGCCAATATCGCCATCGGCGGCAGCGGCACGACGCGGCCAATCACGGTCCCCTCCAGACGGGCACGGCCGACACGTGCGCTACTCCCACTCAATCGTGGCGGGGGGTTTGGAGCTGATGTCGTACACGACGCGGTTAACGCCTTTCACTTCGTTGATGATCCGCGTCGAGATGCGGGCCAGCAGATCAAACGGTAGTCGGCTCCAGTCGGCCGTCATGAAGTCTTCCGTATCGATCGAGCGCACGGCAATGGTCTCTTCGTAGGTGCGGGCGTCGCCCATGACGCCCACGCTTTGCACGGGAAGCAGCACGGCGAAGGCTTGCGATGTTTGGCGGTACAAGCCCGCGGCTTTGATCTCGGAGACTACAATCGTGTCGGCTTCGCGGAGTTTATCGAGCCGAGGCTTGGTAACTTCGCCCAGACATCGCACCGCCAGACCTGGACCAGGAAACGGATGTCGCCAGACGATATCTTCCGGCAGCCCAAGCTGCAGGCCCAGCCGCCGGACTTCGTCTTTGAACAGATCCCGCAGCGGCTCGATGAGCTCGAACTGCAAGTCTTCCGGGAGGCCACCGACGTTGTGATGCAGTTTGATGGTGGCGGCCGGACCGTCGGCCGCGGCGCCGCTCTCGATCACATCGGGATAGAGCGTTCCCTGCGCGAGAAAGCGGGCATCAGCGATATGCGAGGCTTCCTCGCTGAAGCAATCGATGAAGGCATGGCCGATGCGTTTGCGTTTCTCCTGCGGATCGACCACGCCGGCCAGCGCCGCCAAGAAGCGGCCTTCCGCCTTTACGACGTGCAGATCTGTCTTGAAGTGCGTGGTGAACTCGCGCAGCACCGCCTCTTCCTCATTCTGGCGCAACAGGCCGTTATCGACCAGAATGCACGAAAGCTGCGATCCAATGGCCTGGTAGAGCAGCGCCGCGGTGACGCTGGAGTCGACGCCGCCGGAGAGCCCGCAGATCACGCGATCGGGGCCGACACGCTGGCGAACCGCGGCGATCGTCTCTTCGGCAAAGTCGCCCAGCTTCCACGTCCCTTCGCAGCCGCAGACCCTTCGCAGAAAGTTCCCCAGTATGGCCGAACCGCGCGGCGTGTGCGTGACCTCCGGATGAAACTGCAAGCCGAAAACGGGCAGCGTGCGATGCTTGACGGCCGCGATGGGGCAAGTGCTGGTTTCGGCCAGGGGCACAAAATCGCCCGACACGGCCGAGACCTGATCGCCGTGGCTCATCCAGACTTCATTCTCTTCCGGCAGATCGTGAAACAGATCGGCCTTCGATTTGACTCGCACTTGTGCTCGACCAAACTCGCGGGCCGGGGCGCTCGACACTTTGCCGCCGAGTACCTGGCAGGCCAAGTGCATGCCGTAGCAGATGCCCAGCACGGGGATGCCGAGGCGGAAGATCTGCGGATCGCACCGCGGGGCATTGTGTTCGTACACGCTGGCCGGGCCGCCGGAGAGAATGATGCCCTTGGGCGCCAGCTCCTGGATGCGTTCCGCCGAGATGTTGTGCCGCACGATCTCACAGTAGACGCGTTGCTCGCGCACGCGCCGCGCGATGAGCTGCGCGTACTGCGCGCCAAAATCGAGCACCAGCACGCTTTCCCTCGCTGCCCCGGCGGCAAAGGGAATCGAGGTTTGCTTGGTAGGGGGCACGGCTGCTACTCCCATCAACAAAAAAGGCCCGTCCAAGCCGGGCGCGAAGGGCCGATTATATCGGTAAGCCCCCCCGCACGAAAGCGGTGGCCAGCGGAGGAAGTCTGGTTGCTATAATGAGCGGCTACTACAGAGGGATGCGGGACAATCGCTATGGCCATTTACGACTGGACTCGCGTGGAAGCGGGGATCTTCCACGATTTTCATCATGCCTGGATCGAGGAGATCAAGCGGGCGCTGAACTCAGGAATACTGCCGGACGATTACTATGCCCTGGCAGAACAATTCGCGGGCGGTTTTGGTCCGGACGTGTTGACGCTGGAGGGTCCAGCCAGCGACGCCGAGGAAGATGCCCTTGCCCCACCGTCTGCCGGCGGCAACGGGGGCGTGTTGCTGGCCACTCCGAACGTCAAGCTCACCGACGAGACCGATCGGGAGTTCTATCGACGCAAGCAGAACGCCATCGTGGTGCGGCACGTCCGCGGTGATCGCGTGGTCGAGATCGTCTCGCCGGGCAACAAGCCGGGTCTACGCGTGTTTCAAGCATTTGTCGAGAGAGCCGCGGAACTTATCGATCAGCAAGTGCATCTGCTGTTGCTGGATGTCTTTCCCCCGGGGCCGCGTGATCCGCAAGGCATTCACGGCGCCATCTGGGAAGACATCGCCGGTGAGTTCTACACGCTTCCGGCGGGCAGCCTTTTGACATTTGCCGCGTATGAAGCCGGCTTGCGGGTGCGGGCTTATGCTCAGCATCCGGCCCTCGGCGACGAATTGCCGGACATGCCTTTGTTTCTTGCGCGCGAGGCATGCGTGAAGGTGCCACTCGCGCAATGCTATCAGAGTGCCTACGCTGCGGTGCCACGCCGCTGGCGAAGAGTTCTCGATCGCTGAACGCCCCACCCTCGCGTGAGCGCCTCTATGTCTGTCTGGCAGTGGATTGTTGAACTCAGCCGGCGCGAAGATGTCTACGGGAACGGCCTGCAGCGCTGGTTGGCGGCGGTCGCGGTGGCGCTGGCGGTGTCCTTGTCGCTGCGGCTGATCCGCTCCCAGTTGGCGTACCGCTTCGGTCGACTGGCGGATCGCACCAGTCTGGTCTGGCCGGGCATGGTGCGCGGCATGTTCGATCGCACGCGCTCCTGGTTCCTGCTGCTGTTTGCGTTCTACTGCGGCTCGCGCGTGCTGATCTTGCCGCCGGACGCTGTCTCCCTGATTCGATCTGCCGCCATCGTGGGACTGTTGCTGCAAGCGGCACTGTGGGGCAACGCGTTGCTTAACTTCGCCGTCCTGCATTATTCCCGGCAGCGATTGGCCACCGACGCCGCCAGCGCCACCACCATCTCCGTGCTGGGCTTCCTGGGCAAACTGGCTCTGTGGGCCATCGTCGTGCTGATGGCGTTGCAGAATCTTGGTGTCAACGTCACGGCCCTGGTCGCGGGCTTGGGCATCGGCGGCATCGCCGTGGCGCTGGCCGCGCAGAACGTGCTGGGCGATCTGTTTGCTTCGATTGCCATCATGTTCGATCGCCCCTACGTGCTGGGCGAATCGATTGCCGTTGACAACTTCCAAGGCACCGTCGAGCAGATCGGCATCAAGACCACGCGGCTGCGCAGCCTCTCCGGCGAAGAGCTGATCTTCTCCAACAGCGACCTGCTCAAGAGCCGCCTTCGCAACTACTCGCGGATGACCGAACGCCGCGTCGTGTTCGGCCTGAGCGTGACCTATGATACGCCCCGCGAGAAGCTGGCCCGCATTCCGCCGATGCTGCGAACCATCGTCGAGAGCCAATCGCCCGTGCGGTTCGATCGCGCGCACTTCAGATCATTGGGCGCCACCGCACTGGAGTTCGAAGTGGTCTATTTCGTGCTCACGCCCGACTACAACCAGTATCTCGATCTCCAGCAAACCATAAACCTGGCGATCCTGGAACAGTTCGCCGCCGAACAGATCGAGCTGGCGTATCCCACGCAGACCGTAGTGGTGAAGGGAATCGCTCCACAATGAGGCGGTGGAATCAGGCAATTCTGATTTGCTCGACGATCCTGGGAAGCTGGCTCGGAATGCAAGCGGTTCATGAGTCTGGGCACGTGCTTGGAGCTTGGATCACGGGCGGACGGGTGGCGGGCGTGGTGCTCAACCCCCTCACGATCTCTCGGACGGATTTGGCTGATAATCCGCGTCCGTTGTTCGTGGTGTGGTCGGGGCCAATTGTCGGGATCGCCGCGCCGCTGGTGTTTTGGGCAATTGCCTTCTTTCTGCGCTCGCCCGCGGCCTTTTTGTTTCGCTTCTTTGCAGGGTTCTGCCTGCTTGCCAACGGCCTCTACATTGGGTGTGGATCGTTCGGCCGAGTGGGCGATTGCGGAGATATGCTGAGAAACGGATCAGCGCTATGGCAGTTATGGCTCTTTGCCGCTGTCACAGCTCCCTGCGGGATGTGGATTTGGCACGGTCTAGGAAAGCACTTTGGATTCGGGCCTGATCGAAAGCCAATCTCTCGCAACATTGCTTATGGCAGTTTAGTTATCAGCGTCACCCTGTTGATGCTCGGTTTCCTTGTGGGTGGCACCTGATTCGTTTCGGACGACGCGCGAAGATTGCCCTCGCGACGCGCGCTCCGGTAGACTGACGGCCGGAGGAGGCTGTGTATGCACTTTCAACAGTTGACATTCTGCCGAGCGATACTGGCGATTCTCTTCGCCTGCTCGATCGGCGCCGCGCAGCAGGCGCATGTGGGGATTCCGCTGCGCACGAACAATGATGGCTTTTTTGAGCAGCAAGGGACCGGCGGCTGGGGGCTGCGTGGCAATGGCTGG